>CAZILE010000001.1:0-43621 GCA_964540045.1 uncultured Nitrososphaeria archaeon
TGCGAAGCTTGTGGATAGCCCTGAACTGATAAACGAAGATCCATACGATAAAGGTTGGATAGCTAAGATAGAGCTGGCCGAGGAGGAAGAGGGTTTCGAGGACCTGATGGAGGCGGACGAATACTCTAAATACATCGAGGATCTTGAAGAAGCAGTTTAAGATCCTGGAAGAATGGTGCTTGTTAGAGTTCACAGGGTCTCCAGCGTAAGGGACCCAGAGACTGGAAGATACGGGAAGATGATAGAGTTAGTTGAAGAGAGGAAAATCCAAGCCGCGCCGAGAATCTCGGGGGTTCCTTCAGAGTCGTTTGTAATACAGTCCATGTTACAGGACCTGACAAGCTATCTTCAATCGATGGGATTCATGCCGGGATCGACGCTCAAGCCTAAGATGACTCTTTTCCTTACTGAAGAAGAATATGAAATGCTAGGGGTCAGGCTCGATGTTAACGAAGTTTATGAGCTTGAATTCAAAGACGGAGTCATAAGGTTTAAGAGGGCTTATGATTAGAGATCTACTTCTTTAAAGCTTGAACTATGTATAGAATCCTCCATATGACGGTTATCAGAGTGAAGATGGAGATTAAGATTATCGCGATCTCGAGAGAGGATTTGATGAAGGGAGTCAGTAGAGATGCTACGATGAGGAAGATCATGCGCTCAGCTCTTTCCATAAACCCGACGCCCTTTAACGAGACCTTGAAGGGTTCCGCCCTATGCCTGACATAGCTGACCATGAGGGAGAAGGCAAGAGCAAAAGAACCCCAAAACACGTTGACCGCCCCCGAGGCAGTTATAGCTATGTAGATCGCCGACTCACCAAGCTTATCGAAGACTGAGTCGAGAAATGCTCCCAGCTCGCTCGTTACTCCAAGCCTTCGAGCAACCGCTCCATCGATAGCATCAAGAAATCCTGATATGGCAAGAAGAAACGCCGCAGAGATATAGTGAATGTTGGCCTTTGCCGCGAGGTAATAGAAGGATGCGGAGGCTAGAGCGGCCGCAAATGCTAATGAAGTTATTGTGATAGGCTTCACCCTCCGCTTAGCTAACCTATCTATGAAGCCTGTTGAAAGCCTCTCGAAGAACTCTTCCTCCAGCTTACGCCTCCTAGCCCCCATGCTTCTTCAACCACCAAAGTAGAGGAGTAAATTAATGTTCCCATCTCCGGCGAACCTTATATAGAGGCATGCCGCTATAACAGGGTAATGAACTCAAGAGATCAACTTAGGCAGAAGATAGTCGAGGTTCTCAAGGAGACCTATGATCCTGAGATTCCGGTGAATATCTATGATTTAGGTCTAATTCATGGAATTAATGTAGATGATGAGGGGAACGTGGAGATCCGCATGACCCTAACCACGGCCGGATGCCCTCTTGCCGGATTACTCATCTACCGAGTGCAGGAGGAGGTTAAGAGCAAGATTCCGGAAATAAAAAAGGTTGATGTCAAGATAATCTGGGATCCGCCCTGGAGTCCCGAGAGGATTACTCCCGAGGGAAGGGAGACTCTGAAGAAGATCTACGGCTATGATGTAGTGGAAGAGTGGGTCAAGAAATATCGCTCCTGATAAAAGATTCGATAAAGTATAACCGGTCGCCTTCTTATGAGAGCATCTAAAATATCAGTTGAAGAAGTTTAATCATGTTCAATGATAGACAGAGGGTACGCTGAGCTAATCGAGAAGGAGTTTCAAAAAGCCTATCGCGTCGCCACGGAAGCTCGCAGAAGAATAGGCTCGCCGACGACAGAGGTTGAGGTTCTTTTCGCCAAGGATCTAGCTGAGAGGGTTGAGCTTCTCGTTGGACCTAAAGGGGTCGCGGAGAAGATTAGAAGATATTTTGGGAAAATGTCGCAGGAGAAGCTTGCCTTCAAGCTCGCGGAAGAACTGGTCTCCGATCTCCGTGGAAAGCTAGGCGACGAGAAGTTAATACTTCAAGTTATCAGAGCATGTTTAGCGGTCTTAACGCCTCCATGCATAACCGCTGCCCCAACCGAGGGGATTGTTGACGTGAAGATCAAGCGTAACCAGGACGGATCTAAGTATCTCGCAATATATTTCGCCGGCCCCATTAGATCGGCTGGAGGCACAGAGCTCGCATCAACCGTTCTGCTCGCGGATCATATCAGAAAATTTCTGAAACTCGATAGGTATAAACCCACGGATGAAGAAGTTCTGAGATTCATAGAAGAGCTTAGAACTTATCAAAGAAAGGTCTCAAGATTTCAATATAACGTTCCCGAAGACCTTATAGAGTTCATTCTCAGGAGACTACCAGTCGAGGTCACCGGAATAGCGACGGACAAAATCCCAGCCTCATCTTTCAGGGATCTCCCTAGAGTTGAGACAAACTACCTTCGAGGCGGAGCTCTAAGAGTCGTGAACGATGGGATAGCAGGTAGGGCGAAGAAGGTTTGGAAGCTCGTCAAGGAACTTAAGATTGAGGGATGGGATTGGATAAGGCATGTCGTGGAGCGGATGAGCGACTTAGTTAATGATGATGAACGAAGTTACTTGGATGAGCTCGTGGGCGGAAGACCCTTTATCTCATCTTCAAGCAGGTTCGGCGGGCTGAGGATTAGGTACGGAAGATCCTTCTCGACCGGGATCCAGGCGGTCGGCCTTCACCCACTAACCCTAAGAATCTTAGGGGGCTACCTCACGACCGGAACCCAGCTGAAACTCGACTATCCCGGGAAAGGTGGGATAGTTTCTCCCGTTGACACGATCGAGCCACCCGTGGTGATGCTCGATGACGGAAGCGTTCTCAAGCTAAGATCAGAAGATGATCTTAAACGTGTTGAGAGAAAGATCTCGAAGATATTATTCCTCGGAGATATCCTGATATCGGTGGGCGACCTAATCGAGAATAACGTGGAAGTTAAAAAGCCGGGATACTGCGAAGAATGGTGGGCGGAAGAGCTTAGGAAAAAATTATCCGAGAATCGCTATCTGCCAAGTGATCTCCTAATACTTGCGAGATCGATTATCGAGGATCCCCTCCGCCGAAAGCCTAGTGTCGAGGAAGCAATAAGGCTAAGCGTCTTGCTCGAACTTCCACTCCATCCAGAATATCTCCCATTCTGGTGTAATGCTTCAGTCGATGAACTGGAGATCGTGAGAAGCTGGATTCAGCAGAACATTAAAGCGCTTAAGATTCTGAAGGATCACGTAATTCTTCCCTACGACGAAGCTGCTAAGAACGTGCTGACAAAGATTCTGATAGAACATAGGGTCTCTGATGATGAGATGATTCTACCCTTGACTTGGTTTAAGGTCGTTTTAGCCTGTCTTAAACCGTTTAGCCGCCAGAGACTAGAAGGAGATAGTCCCTTCACGGCGATTGAGAGGCTTTCAGGAATACCTCAGAGGGATAAAGCTGGGTCATTCATCGGAGCTAGAATGGGGAGACCTGAGAAGGCCGCGCAGAGAAAGATGAGCCCGCCCGTCAACATCCTCTTCCCAATAGCTGATGCCGGTGGAAGCACTAGAGATCTGATGGCCGCGGCGAAGGAGGGAAGAAGGATTGCGGTCGAGCTAGCTGCTAAAAGATGCGAGAGATGCGGTGAGATTACCTGGAGGGATAGGTGCCCAACCTGCGATCAACCCACGAAGCTTGTAGGACGATGTGAGGAATGCGGGTTTGAAACCGGTTATCTTGAGGATGCTGTATGTCCTAGATGCGGTGGCAGGGTTAGCTTCTCGAGAAAGTTTGTCGTGAATATTGGCGAGGAGCTCTACAGGGTCTTAAAGAAAATTTCCGAGCAAGCTCCGCCGAGATTAAAGGGGGTTAAGGGGCTTAACAGCGTCGCCAAGGTTCCGGAGCTTCTGGAAAAAGGGATACTTAGAGCAAAATATGACCTATATATTTACAAAGATGGGACGATAAGGTTTGATGCGACTAACGCCCCTCTAACTCACTTCACCCCAAGACAGATAGGAGTCTCCGTTGAGAAGCTGAGGGATCTCGGATACACCCACGACATACATGGAAGAGAGCTAGAGTCTCCAGATCAAGTGCTGGAGCTTAAGCTTCAAGATATAGTAATCCCGAAGAGAGCGGCCGAACATTTATTTAAGGTCTCGAAATTCATCGATGATCTCTTGACCAAGCTCGCAGGTATGGAGCCCTTCTATGGGATGAAGTCCGCTGAAGACATGATCGGAAAGCTTGTTGTTGCATTATCCCCTCACACATATGCCGGCGTAATCGGAAGAGTTATAGGGTTTACGGATTCGCTTGTCTGCTTCGCTCACCCAATATTCCACGCAGCAAAGAGAAGGGATTGCGACGGAGATGAAGATGGACTAATGCTACTCTTGGATACGCTGATAAACTTCTCGAGGCTTTACCTTCCGGGGAGAGTTGGAGGGAAGATGGACACACCCCTACTGCTAACGGTTATAGTTGACCCGAAGGAAGTCGATGAACAAGCCCATAATCTAGATATATTTGATAGGATTCCGCTAGAATTCTATAAACTTGCGGAAAGAGGCGGGCACATCTCGGAGCTAGCGGAGAAAATTCCAACAATAAGGACTCTACTCCGGGAGAGAAAAGAGCTCAGGATGGGATATACGCATCCGCAGACAGACCTCGTAGCCCACCCCGTTGAATCGTCCTATAAGAGATATGAGAGCATGCTCGATAAGATCCTGGGGCAGCTTGACCTCGCTGATAAGATCGTAGCAGTTGACGAGAGCTTCGTAGCCGAGAAGATGGTTGAAACTCATATGCTCTCGGACATCCTTGGAAACATGAGAGCATTTCTACTTCAAGGATTTAGATGCAAACGATGCGGAGCGAGGTATAGGAGACCGCCTCTCACCAACAGCTGCCTAAACTGCGGAGGGGAGATCAGCCAAACCGTGTTCAGGGGCGCTGTAGAAAAATATGTGGAGCTCGTTGAGAGAGTTCTTCTAAAGAAGATAAAAAGTAGATATTTGATTGAAAGAATAAGCCTCGCATTAGATAACATAAAGACCACTTTCGGGGAGGAGAAGAAGGAACAAGCCTCCCTAGAAGAGTTCTTGACCGGGAAAACTACTTCGAGTTAGGATGGACGAACTCCAAGCCTCACCCCTCTAAGCCTGACGTGAGGACCACCCATCCAAACCGGAACACCTTGCATAGGGTCGCCTTTTCCGCAGTAGCCTGCGAAGAATCTCACCTTCTTCCCGATCGCGTCGATCGAGGAGTAGAACTCTCTTGTCGTTAGCTCTAGGATTGGAGCCTTCACCGGGTCCCGAATCTCCCCATCAATTATTCTGTATGCCTCAACTCCCACGTATCTCTGATTCCATCGTTTGTCATCGATGTTCCACTCCTGATAGCTTTTTATGTAGACCCCGTCTTTGATGTCTTCGAGGAGCTCCTCGAATGAATAATCTCCGGGCTTCATATATGTAGTGGACATCCTTATTATTGGCTCGTAGTCAAAGCCCGCCGACCTCGCAGCCCCGTTACTCTTCACTCCGAACTCCGCGGCTGTCTCTCGATTATGAAGAAGTTCTTTCAGGGTTCCATTCTCGATAAGCTTCCGCTCCCTCCCCTTCACCCCTTCATCATCGTAAGGCGAATAGCCGAAGGATCTCGGGATTGATGGATCGTCAACGATTGTTACGAGATCGGATCCTATTTTAGACCCGAGGAGCTCGGGTTTTATGTAGCTCTCGCCCCCCTGAGCTGCCTCTCTTCCTAAAACCCTATCAGCCTCTCCAGGATGACCAGCGGACTCATGACAAGCTATTCCAACAACTTCCGGGCCTAAAACAACGTCGACGATTTTCTGCGAGGGAGATTCTCCGTGAACTAAAATTGATGAGATGCGCTCGACTTCTTCGGGTAGCTTCTCGAGGAGGTTCCAAGCCTCAATAGCCTCCCATCCCCTTGACTCTCCTAGATGCTGAAATCTCTGAAGGCTTCCATGCTGTGGAGAGTATAATGTCAGGAAGTATTCAAAGAAGGATCGGGGCACACTCATGTAGATGTCCGCGCCGTCGCTGTTCACTACACGTTTCTCCGTATCCATCCTCCCAATCTCAAAAAGTCTTGAAGAAACCTTGACCCCGAACCTCTCTCCAGCCTCTAAGACCACCTTGTCTACCTCTTTCAGAAAATCTACCTTCGCATCTAGATCAACCGCCTCGAATCTTATCCTAGTCTTCAGCTCGACCGCGGCCTTCGAGAGATCCTCCTCGCTCAACCTAATCTTGCTCTTCCTCATTCGAGATGAGGTCTTAGCCATCGAGTAAGCTGCTCGTGCTATCTTTCTAAGAGAACCCTTGTTTAGAGAGACTGTTGAGGCGAAACCCAGTGTGCCATCTACCAGAACTCTTACACAGATTCCCTCATCTATGGATTTAGCGGAGACCTGTGGAACGCCATTCTTCAAGATAACAGTCTCGGTTAGATCTTTTTGATATCTGGCCTCAGCATACTCGGCGCCGAGCCTCAAAGATACATCAATCACGAACTCTAGGAGGTCTTCAACCATCCGGATCAAAGGAAAATTCGGGGAGGAGAAATTAAAAGATGTCTCGAGGAAGTCAGGCGGTTGTTCCATCATCACCCTCTTCTTCAGCCGATGCGGGCTATCATCACGTCAATCATCAGGTTTTAGGTCTTTCAATTTAAGACTTTCCCAGGGTGAGGGTGCTTATCGCTGAGTAACGCTTCTGAAAACATCGTCCCAGACCCTGAAATTTTTAAGCTTACCGAGCGTGGATATGAATGCGCCCACCGGCCCATAGAGCTCACTAAGCCTCTCAAGGACCTCGAGATAACTTTCGGCGAGACCCCTTAAATTATCTGAGACCTCAGCGATCGGTATGCTTATGGCCTTAGAGAACTTGTATATCTGTTCCTTATCGGCTAGGAGAAAGCCAACAAAGATGGGCATGTTTACATCAGCCTTCCTTAGAGCTTCTAAGAGCTTTTCTACTGGCTCCGGCTCGAAGATGAGCTGGGTTATGAAGAACTCCGCGCCGGCTTCAGCCTTCCTCAAGGCTCGGGAGAGCTCTATTCTAAGGGGGATGTATGGATTTAACCCCGCTCCGACTTGGAGCTTGAGCTTGTATGAAAGAGGGTTTCCCCGCTCGTCTACTCCGTAGTCGGATAACAGCCTCGTCAGGTATATCAATCTGATCGAGTCCAAGTCGAAGACCGGTGTGGAGCCCTCTTCGGATCCGAGGCGTGGGTGATCTCCGGTTAGGGCTAAAACATGTTCTACGTTATTGAAGTAGAGGCCTAGAAGTCTGGATTTTATTGCTAGGCGGTTAAGATCGCGGCAGGTGAGATGAGCAATTGCCTCGCATCCCAGAACTTTCTTTGCATAGGCAGCGAAAGTCGATGACTCCATGTGAAGGCTTGCGAGCGGATTGTCCGGAATGCTTATAGCCGCCATCGACAGACCTTTAAGGAATCGAAGCTTCTCTGCTGATCCAAGGCTGGGAGGAATCTCCGCGATCCACACCAATTCTTTCCCAGCTCTCGAAAGGAGCTTGGTGAAATATCTCCTCTTGCCGAGCTTTGGTCTGAAGGTAAACCCGGAGTCTAGAATCATCCTGGAGGGATATTTCTCGAAGAAAACGCATCTCGAGCCCCCGAGCTCGCACATTCCATTCGCTCTCATCCCCCCGCACGGCCCATTCAGAACATGTTTAGGACAACCCTTCAGCTTTCAGCCCCCCTAAACCACTCTCACTCTCAAGTATCTGGATTTCCTCAGGGCGAGATAGAGGTTAAATGCTATGATCGATGAGAATAAAATCATAAAGCCTCTTTCAGCAAGAGCCACCGGAATCGCGGCCAAGTATACTCCAGCAAGCGCGCTCGGTTCAAATGAATGGAGCATATATCTAAAGACTATTATCGCGGCCAGACTCCCGTAAAGGTGGTCTGCGAAGATCCCAGCAGCGCACCCAGCTAAAACTCGGAGAACTATGAGGAGCATGGCCCGGCCTCCGCTCAGCTTAAGCATTAGGCTGCTGAAAACCACCAGCAACATCGTTGCGAAGTAAGGCGCTGTGAAGAGCGCCGCAATCCTACCGACATCCGTCGCAAACCAGCATACCAGCAGAGCTGTATACATCGCCATCGAGTAGAGCCATTTGGGAACTCTTAGGAGGCTTCCCCGATCAAATACGAGTGAAGAGGCTAATGAGCCTAGAGGCGCAGCGAATACTGTTACATAGCTGAAGATGCTGTATTTTCCAGGGAGGAGGAGCATGGCCATGATGGTTCCGAGGAATATTGATGAAGGCGCAAGAGCGTGGCCGAGAACGAGCCCATAAACCGGTGATAGGGCGGTGGCGATCTCGATCTTGACCCCGGGAAACCCAAAGGCCGGAATTCCTGGAAGCATCTTCAATATGACCATGTAGAGGGAGCTAAAGCTCGCCAGCAAAGCCGCATTCAAGCTAATCCGCCTAGCCATCGGCTTAGACATCGTCAGAATCAGGCATCTCTCAGGCCACAAGCTTATAAGTTATTTTCTGGGAGCAAGCTGAGGTGAAGGATATGAGCGGAGAAGATGAGCTGAAGAATCTATTAAACTTGATTAGACTTCACAACGTTTGGAGGAGGAACGAGTGCATAAATCTGATAGCATCTGAGAACGTTACATCCCCCTTAGTCGACGCAGTTTATCTCTCGGACGCCATGCACCGATACGCGGAGGGTCTTCCGTTCAAGCGCTTCTATCAAGGTACGAAATATGTTGATGAGATTGAGGAGAAAGTCTCAAAGATCTTCACTAAGCTCTTTGAAGCTAGGTACGCTGATGTCAGACCGATCTCTGGGACGATCGCGAACGCCACGGTCTTCACGGCCTTGGCCAAGAGCGGGGACGAGGCCGCAGTAATCCCTCTTCCGGGAGGAGCTCATGTAAGCCATTCGAAGTACGGAGTTCTCGGAAGGCTTGGGATAAAGCCCATTGAGCTGCCGATAGTCCCGGAGGAGCTGATCATCGACGTGGATAAAGCGATAAAGCTGATCAGAGAAAGATCGCCTAGAATGGTGGTTCTCGGAGCAAGCGTCATAATGTTCCCACATCCGGTAAAAGAGATCTCGGAAGTCGTCAAGGAGATTGGGGCACGGCTGATCTTCGACGCCGCACATGTCTTAGGTCTAATAGCGGGGAGGACTTATCCCAATCCATTGGCAGATGGAGCTGATGTCGTATCAACATCAACGCACAAGACTTTTCCCGGGCCTCAGGGAGGAGCAGTAATTACGGATGAAAGCGAGATCTATGAGAGAGTCTCTAAGATAGTCTTCCCGGTCTTCGTCTCAAATCATCACCTCCACAGACTGGCGGCCCTCGGGGTCGCGGCGCTCGAGATGGAGAAGTTCGGAGAGGCTTATGCGGGCCAGATTCTCAGAAACTCTAGAAGGCTTGCGGAAGAGCTTCACTCTAGAGGATTTAAGGTTCTCGGCGAGGATAAAGGTTTCACTAGGACACATCAGGTTCTTCTAGATGTTAAGAAGAATGGTGGAGGAGCCAGATGTGCCAAGGCTCTTGAAGAAGCGAACATAATCGTGAATAAGAACATCTTACCTTGGGATAAGCCGAGCGATATTAAGAACCCCTCTGGGATGAGGATCGGAGTCCAGGAAGTTACTAGGATGGGGATGAGGGAGGGGGAGATGGAGGAGATCGCGGAGTTTATTCACCGAGTGATAAAGAAGGAAGATGACCCGAGCGGGGTTCGCAAAGACGTGATCGAGTTTAAGAGTAAATTCAATAAGATACATTACACATTTGATGTGGATGCTGAGAAGATTGCCAAGGAGATATGCTCCCTCATCTCATGCTAGCTCCTCTCTAGCCCTCTTAGCGGCTTCCACCATGTTTCTAAGCTTGGCTAGAGCTATATCCCTCTTCAATCTCTTAAGCCCGCAGTCTGGCTTCACGTAAAGCCTCTCCGGAGGCACGACCTCCAATCCCCTCCAAATCCCTTCAACTATCTCCTCAACAGGCTCCACCCTCGAGCTATGCACATCAATTACTCCCAGCGCTAGCTCCTTGTCAAAAGAGTATTCTTTCAGCAAGTCAAGTAGCTTGTAATTGCTGTTCTTCGTCTCGAAATCCAGCTGATCTAGAGGGAAGTCCAAGATCTCAGGAAAGAGCCGCTCAAGCTTTCCATAGCAGATATGAGTTATTCTCTTCACGCTCAAGCCTCCAAGCATTATCTCAAATGCTTCTCCAGCAATCTCAACATCATGCTTCTCTGCTCGAGTCGAGAGGGCTGGTTCATCAATCTGAATATGGGTTGCACCCGCTCTGACTAAGGCTTCTATCTCTTTTTTCAAGGCTTCGGCCAAGTCGAGTATCGCCCTCCTCATGTCTCCGTAAAATCTGTCAAAGCTCCAGGAATACAGGGTATATGGGCCGGTTAAGGTTATTTTCATGGGTCTCCCTCTAGCAAGGCTTGAGGCATACTTCCAGTCATCAACCACTATCTCATGCCTCCACTCAACTTTCCCAGCTATCACGGGTTTTCTGAAATAGACATTATCGAATATCCTGACAGGATCGCTTATTTCGAATCCGCCGAGCTCTTCCGCGAAGAAAACGGCCATATCTTCTCTCCTTTGCTCTCCATCCGCGAGTATATCTAGTCCTACGCTAAGATAGTCCTCAATGGCCTTACGTACCGCCTCCCTTACCAGCGACTCGTATTCGGTTTCTCTGACGCCCTTCTTTCTCAGCTGAAAAGCTTTCAACGCTTCTGGAAAGTATGGGTAACTTCCGACGACCGTAGTTCTGAGCTTATCTGGAAGCTTGTAGTTCACCCAAACCTCACCTCCGCCTCCGCCAGAACCCTTCCCAAGGTGTCAAGCTTCTTAACCGCCTCATTAAACGGGAGGTAATCGAGCCAAGAGCTGGTTGAGAAGATTAGAGTTTCAGGAGAAATCGAGTCAAACATGGAGCTAACCCAATAGACTATCTCCCTAGGGTCCTCTGGGAATATACTCCGAGAGTCAATCACCCCGAGGCTGAGAAGCCTTCGATCAAATCCATGTTCCAGTAAAGCTTCCTTCGCTGCTTCCACCGTTGATCTCAAGTCTAAGTGGAGACCGGCTTTCACCTCGAGCAGTAGCGAGTATTTCTCCGGATCTAGGTTAAAGTAGGTTGCTACAATGATATTATCGCTTGAAAATCTCACCCTTGATAGAAGCTCGTTCACCATCTCGATCCCCCTAAGCCTATCCGCGCGGCCAAGCTCGGGATCAACAAGCGAAGGTTCATCAACTTGGATGAAGTCAGCGACCTCTCCTAAAGCGTCGATCTCAGATTTCAGAGCCTCGATCAAATCGCTTATCAGCAGATCCTCGGAGCTATAGAACAAGTTTTCAGAGAGCTTTAGGAAAGTGTAGGGGCCTGGAACCACCGCCTTTACGAGACTCGAAGTATATCGCCTTACTGCTCGCACCTCATCCACCGTTACCGGCCCGCTCCACCTAATTTGACCGACTATCGCTGGACATCGATAATAGAAATTATTATCAAAGAATCTTAGAAGCCTTCTCGGCTCAAGTCCGGAAAACCTCGTGGCAAAGGGTCTCAAGAGATCATGCCAGGTCAACAGCCCGCTCGTTATGAGAGTCAGTCCGGTATTCTCTTGCAATTTCACGATCTCCAGAGTGGAGCTCTCTAAGACTTTCTCGAACTCCTTTTCTCCAATCTTCCCGGCGTTAAGATCATCTAACGCCCTCCTGAGAGCTGGAGGTCTTGGGAAGCTTCCGCAAATTCCAGCGAGAATCCTCATACTGGTCAATGATATGGTAAATGTCTAGAAGATAAATTCTATCCTTCTCCTCTTAGAATAAGGTTCTACGCTGAAGAGACTCAGGAGCCGGCTTTCCATAGATCGCTATGGGGTATCCACAGAACTTGCATCGATTCTTCTCATCCAAATTCCATGAGAGGATGTTGAAGCCGTATCGTTCGATTACTGTTTGACCGCATTCGGGGCATATCGTGTTCTCGTGAGGGTGGCCTGGGACGTTACCGAGATAAACGTATCTTAATCCCTCCTCCTTGGCTACCTCATAATGCTTCTCAAGAGTCTTTACTGGGGTCGACGGTATATCTAACATCAGGTAGTCGGGGTGGAATCTCAGAAAATGTATCGGAATATCTGGGCCGAGGTTATCGTAGATCCACCTCACGAGCCTCCTGGCTTGTTGCAGGTCATCGCCTACCCCAGGAACCACTAGGTCGGTTATCTCGATGTGCACCCTCGTCTTATCACGTAGCTCCAGAAGGGTCTCGAAGATGGGATCCGGGCTCGGAACGCTGCTGAACTTTCTGAGGAAATCCGGGTCTCCGTTGCCCTTGAAGTCCACAGTCGCCGCGTCGAGAAAATCCTTCGCTTCGTTCACGGACTCAGGGGTCCAGTAGCCATTAGTTACGAACACGTTAAACAAACCCTCTCTCCTGGCGATCACCCCGACATCATGAGCGAACTCCATGAAGATCGTCGGCTCATTATAGGTATAGGCTATTCCATCGCTCCTATACCGCTTCGCCATCTTTACTACAAGCTCGGGTGAAACGTCGGCACCCTCAACCTTTCTCCTCTGACTAATATCGTAGTTCTGGCAGTATCTGCACGCCCAATTACATCCGGTGGTGGCGATTGAGAAGACCCTCGATCCCGGTGCGAAGTGCATCACCGGCTTCTTCTCAATCGGATCGACGTGAGCAGCTATTATCTTCCCATAAACAAACAAGTATAGGGTTCCATCAACATTTCCTCTAATACCACAGAAGCCCGTCTGCCCCGGCTTGAGTCTACAATATCTAGGACAGGCTTTACAGACCACGACTTTCTCGTCAAGCCTTTCGTAAAGCCTCGCAGGCTTTCCAGAAACCATTTTAGAATCTCCACTAACATAGGTTAGAGCCGATTCCATTATAAGCATGTACCCTAGTGGAATATTTCTTATTCGGGGAAGAGCTGGTTCATGAGAGGAGTCTACCTCCTTTTCCTGAGGGTTGTAAAGGACTTTGATGTAAGGGTCGGCGGACTTGGATCAATAAACTTCGAGAGAGGATTGTATGTTTACGTCGGCTCTGCTCAAAACAATCTCGAGAAGCGAGTTCTGAGGCATAGGACTAGAGAGAAGAAGCTCAGGTGGCATATCGACTACCTGACCGCGAGCGAAAATGTGAAGGTTATCGCGGCATATGCCTATCCTCTGCCTAAGAAGTATGAGTGCATTATAGCAAGGAAACTTTCTGAAATTTGCCTGAGAAGCATTAAGGGCTTCGGAACGTCTGACTGCAGATGTGTAAGTCACCTCTTCCGAACCGCAGGAGACTTGGAAAACGTGTGCAAGAGGATCTCTGAGAGCATTAGAGGAGAGCCGCGTAGAGTGTTCTAGCCTCTTCTTCGCCGGGACTTTCTCTCGCTCCCATTTCCGATTTTCTGGACTATTATCCTCGAGGAGCTGACATCAACTGAGATCATCAGCTCATCTCCTTCCCTAAATGGAAACTGGCTGTCATGAGCGACCTTCGATGGAATGTGTATATAGTAATATTCATTTCCGCTCACGTGAACCTTCTTCCTCAGATGGCTCTTCGCTTTCAGCACAGTCTCGCCCCCCGCACTTACTTTGGGGATAAGTTTCTGATATAAGAATTGTGGGTAAAAAGCCTTATCCAAACGTCAACAAGGAGCATTAAAGCTTTCTGATTAAGCTTTTTATTCTCGAGAAAGACATAGTAAATTTAAGCTTGAGATCATGGGACGCGTAAAGACCCGGAAGGTTAAGGTGCTAGCGAAAGAAGTCATGGAGAAGTTTCCTGAGAGGATTTCGGCGGACTTCGAGCTTAATAAGCGGCTAGTAGGCGAGGTTCTCTCAGGTCAGGTCTCTAAGAAGCTGAGGAATCAGGTCGCTGGCTATATAACTAGGGTCGTTAGGAAGGAACTGGAGGAGGCTGAAGAGGCCGAGGCGACTTAAAAAGAGGGGCGGTTAAGATAAATATCTCGATAAGACAGGTTTATTAGCCCGATGATGAGGATTGACCTGCTCGGAGTTTGATGAGGAACATGCACCTCCCTGAGGGAATTATTGAGCAACATAAGATCTCAATCAAGATTTTAGGTCCTTTGAAAGAAATTTCCGAGAGCAGTGTCTTCGAGGTGACCGCTCGTAAGGGCGAGAACATCTTGGACATCTTGAAGAAGCTTCCGGCGGAGCTTAGAGGGAGGATAATTAAGGATGATGAAATTTCTCCTGATCTTCTCGTGCTCGTTGATGGGGTTGAAGCATCTTGTTTAGGGCGCCTCGAGGAGGTATCCGTCAACGATGTTAAGGAAATTATTCTAATCCCAGTTATTCATGGAGGATAGGGGTTCTTGAGCCTCATCAACTTCAGTGATAAATGGGTTGCCGCCTCAGTTCGCAAAAACCCTAGGAAAGAGTTTCTCGAGAATCCGGTTGCTTTCCTCGATAAGCTGAGAGAAGCAAATAAGCAGGCGGTTATCCAAGTTTTTGATGCTAGATGCGTGATCTCGGTTAGGCAGATTCATGCAACAGCAGTCGCAACCTACTTGGCGTTCAAGGCCGGCACGAATGTCTCCAAAAAGTTTGAGATAGAGCTTCTAGTTAGGTTGGCTGCGGATACTCAGATAGGGAGAACCCTTGATAGGCTTGGGGTGGACCCTGAAACTAGGGAGATTGGATGCTGTGTGATGGTCGATGGCAAAGACTTAGCCCTCAAAATATCTAGAGACCTCTTTCAGTTAGTTGGAGGAGATGATATGAGCGAGAGCGAGCTGAAGGAGGAGCGTAGGTTAAGGGAGGCCATGAAGTTTTATGGAATAACTGAGAAGGAGGTCGAATCTGTTCAAGCGCAAACCAGAGCCGAGGCCGTTCTCCTCCTGATCCTAGAGCGGATTGCGACACTAGACCTAAAGAGGTAAAGATCATGCTCTAGACCTACTAATAGTAAGCTTTGCGAGCCTGTCGGCTTCCTGGTTCGCCTCTCTCTTAACGTGTTTGACCTCGAACTTCCTGAACGATTGAGAGAGTTTGATTAGCTTCCTGTAGAGCGGTTTAAGCCTGTTGCTTCGCACGGTATACTCGCCGTTAAGCTGTTTCACGAGAAGCTCGCTGTCAGAGAATAGTTCTACCTCAACTGCTCCGAGCTTTGAGACCTCCTTAAGCGCCTCAATTGCAGCGATATACTCCGCTTCGTTGTTCGTCTTTATGCCTATCGGCTTGGATGCCTTAAAGACCAGATGACCATGCTCGTCGAATATCAGATATCCTATACCGGCTTGTCCCGGGTTCCCTTTAGAGCATCCATCCGAGAAAACCTTTAGCTTCTTCAAGCCGCCTTCTTCTCAAGTTTTCTTATAACAATTTGATAGCTTTTCGGAAGCTTCTTGGATGCGAGGTCAAGAGCTCTTTTAGCGGCTTGAAGACCATTCTCGTTAACCAGAACCCTGAAGACCGGCGACCCTCTTAAAACCCTAGCGGCCCTTCCAACGGGCTTTCCGAAGGCTCTTCGCATACCTTCTTGAAGTCTGTCGGCATGAGCGCCGAATATCATCTTATTTTCCCTTAAGACATGATGTGGATGAGCTTTAAGTTCGGCGTAGAATCCCTCATTTCCGAGAGCCGAGGATAAAGATTTGCTTAAAGCGATCCTCGCGGACTCAAGGGAGACATCTCTTATCTGCATATTCTCCTTTGCGATGAGAAGAAGCTCATATTGATAGTCATCCGAATACTTGCCCATGTTATATTTCGCTATCCGTGGCTGAGGAGCACCCGCGATATAGTCGGCTCGCGTATATGGCCTTTCAGGTACTCGCCAATTCTTCGCTTTCATTCTGAAGCTGAGATGAGGAGCTACTTAATTAGGCTTCCCATTAGGATCAAGGATTTCGGCGAGCGAAAGGAGTTCGCTGGGGGTAAGCTGGAAAATCCTCCTAGGTAATAGCCGCTCTGGAATAGACCTAAAAGTATTCTCATCGATCACGTCTTCCCTGAGCATATCGCTTAAAACCCTTCTGAGAACCTGCCTCCTCCTGGTGAAAAGAGCCCTCCAAAGCTTTTTCCAAGATGCTTTCAGCTCCGGAGCATCGGCCCTTCGCTTCATCGAGACTATCACGGAGTCAACTTTCGGCGGAGGGTTAAAGAACCTTCTGGGAACGATTTCAAGTATCTTCGAGTCATAGAGCAGGCTTGATATCACCGAGATGTAAAGATATTTCGAGGAGCCTGGGCAGGCTACGAGTTTCGACGCGAATTCCTTCTGAAGAGTGAGAACCATGAGCTCAGGCTTCGAGTCCATCAGCCACTCGATAAGCCTTGAAGAGATACTATAAGGTGGGTTCGAGACGACTTTATTAAATCCGGCCGGTTTTACCCTAAGCACGTCTCCGATAATCAGCTCTATGTTAGAATAAGCTTCAGCCAAGGCTTTGAGAGCTTCAGCGAGATCTTGATCTATTTCGACAGCTATAATCCTTCCAGCCTTTTCCGCGAGCCTCCTGGTAAGCTCCCCCCTTCCCGCGCCGACCTCAAGAACTACATCAGATTTGGAGAGCTGGGCATATTCTACAATTCTATCCAGTACCTTATGATTTGAGAGGAAGTGTTGGCCGAGAGCCCTTCTCTTAGATCTCCTCATACCGCAGAAGCTCGGAAGATCGGGGTCCTGACAAAAAGCCTGTACTTTTCCTCAGGGTTGCTAAGCTCTTCGAGAATCCTTTGAGCGAGAGCTTTCACCGGATCTTGTATCCCTCCACGCTTCTTTAAGTCTTCATAACTCTCAAAGGGCTTCACATTTCTTTCTTGGATTATCTTCATAGCGATCTTCTTCCCAACGCCCGGAATCAGTTCTAGGGAGTGCATTCTGGGGGTTACTGGCCTAGCGGAGTTGAAAAAGTCAACGAAGCGCTTCTCGTTCTCCTTAAGGATTTTCCTGACAGCAGCCTCTAAGTTCATCTTCGCATTAGGAGTTAGATTTTGGTGGTTTATTCTCCTTAAAATTCTTAGGATGCTTCTCGGCACATCTTTTCCGATGTATATTCTGCTCCCGACAACGGGTTTATGATCCTTTGGAGCGGCTGCCTCTAGGAGCGTGAAAAACTCTTCTCCGAGTAGCTGAGCGACAAACTCATTTCTGTGAACAACTATGTTCGGTATCTGAGCTCTAATCTCAGATGCTGGAAAAACGTCTAAGACGTATGCGAAGTCTTCATATTTTTTCTGTCTGACCAATACCTATCACGTCCTAAATTTCATAGGAACATTATTCTTCTCGATATTTTTTGATGAGGTTGATGATGGCCTGGAGCTTCTCCTCCGAGAAAAGCAAGAATGGAACGAGCCTCTTGTAGCCGCCTAAAACCGCTCTGAGCTCCTCCACATGGGTTGGGCAGATATCCACTATCTGGGCGGCTTCCTCTCTGGTTAGCTCAAACTTCTCCATGAGCTCCTTAATCAAGGTCTCAGCTTTGTCAGCCGGAAGCTTGGAGTATTTTCTGACATAGTTTAAAACCCTTTGCTGTAAGGTGCTCAACTCAGCATCATTGTTACTAAAGATCCTTTCGACCTCAGGAAGCGATAACGGCGTGCGAGAGACTATTCTCCTTACCATGGTTGATCACGCACTCCACCTAGCTAGGTGGTCTGGACGTATTGTCAGCACCTTAAACTTCTCGCCGAGCTTAACTCTAACGAGATAGGCTCTCCCACGTCTCTCCAATATCTCGCCGATCTTACCCTGATACCTTCTATGAGGTGCGCCCTTATGTACCGAGGGATTTATCTTTATAGCCACCTTATCACCGGGTTGAAACTCTTGAAGATAGATCTCGGGGTTAGGGCCCTGCCTACCTCCAGTAGGCCTTGTTAGCAGCCTCCTAGACTTATATCTAAATCCCTTAGAATCAGGCATTTCTCCGGTTTTTCCTTAAACCTCCCAGCTTAAAACTTTTATTTCTGCTGTCAGGGTTGGAGGCCGACCTTATCCTTAACTCTTTTCAGAAAAGAACTCAAGGACCCAGTTATTTTATCTCCCCAATATTCTGGCTCCGTTAAGATCTCTTCGGAGGGCTCCGGCCGCCGCACCCTTCTGCTGATGTACTTGAGCTCCATTGTTTCAACACCTCTTAGGGTGCTTTCCAAAAGCTTCTGCCTCTGAATCCCGATCGAGACCGCTACTTGGACAACTTGACCTTTAGAATTCACCCTGAAGACGCTGAACTTGAGGTCTTGAAGCTTCCTAGTCCGAGCATATTTCAGCGGATCTATGACGAGGGCGACAGCCTTTGGAAACATCTTCTGATACATCTTCTGAGTCTCCACATCTATCGCTGAGAGGAATATGCTGAAACCTGGATGAGAGTGATACCACCCAACTATATACAATCCTGGCCTATTTCGGAGAACCCATTCAGCCGCAGCTGCGATCGTATCCTCTTCTAGGTAAACAAATCCCGGGGTCGATTTTTGATCTCCTGTAATCGCATCCCAGATCTCTAGAATATCACTTTTCTTCAAGTATTTTCCTATTAGAAGGCCTGCGACCTCCCTCTCTAGATCGTTTAACGTGTGCTTGATTATCTTGCCTAAAGCCAACGGATATACTCTAGCTCTCATTCTTGAAGTAACTAGAACTTAAGGGGAATTTAACGCTTAACAGCCTATGAGTTAGATAGATATACGTGCTCTGCTGGCCAATATCTGTTAAAGCCTTCGTAGCTTGGTCTACAAAGTCCAGAAAATTCGTGTATGAGCAGGCTCTTCCGACACATTTATATAGCGTATCTTGTGGATAGATTTCAGATAGGAGGTTTGAGTTTATGAAAATCAGGATTGTTCCAGCCATTGGCGGGGGCAGCCCCATAGAGCTTGAGGTTTCGCCTGCTACAACGATAGGGGCCATTAGAGCGAAAGTTTGCGCTATGAAGAAGCTTCCACCTGATACCACGAGACTTACCTTCAGAGGTAGGGCGCTTAAGGATACTGAGACTTTGGAATCTATTGGAGCTCAGGATGGCGATAAGCTCATATTGATAACTAGAACGGTCGGCGGATAAAACTCTCAAAATTTTCTCGAAAGCCCTCGCTCCGCTCAAAATTAATTACATGGCTGTCTAAATTAAGGATATAGTCTTGAGGACTGAGCTTCCTGAGGCTTTATGGAATAGAAGGCTGGCTCTAGAATATAAGCTAATGCGGGAAAACGAGCCGACCTTCGATATCGTAAATGACCAACTAACCCGTTACAGAGGGGTCATAATAGGCGAGGGGCTGTATGAAGGAGGATTCTTTAAGATCGAGATAACTGTTCCTAGAGAATTTCCCTATGTGCCACCTGATGTGATTTGGTGGACAAGAATCTGGCATCCAAACTTCACCGATGAAGTTCCAGCGAGAATCTGCGAATCCATATTCAAGAATGACTGGAGCCCTTCGCTTCACATATTCTCCATAATTGAGGCTTTGAGAAACCTTCTAAATAACCCCAATCCAGACGATCCCTTAAACACCTTCGCCGCCGCCGAGATGAAATATAGACCTGACATATTTGAGGCAAGAGTCAGGAGGTATATTGAGCTGTATGCCAGGCCGGAGTTAGCGTTCCAAGAGTGAAGATAATACTCATATAAGCCGTGCGAGCTCGGTTTATCTTGTAGGGATGGAAGAGGAGGAGAGGAAGCTGCTAGAGAGATATGATCGCCAGCTAAGGGTTGAGGGATGGGATCAAGAGAGGCTCACTAAGTCATCCGTGATTATCGTGGGCGTTGGCGCTACTGGATGTGAGGTATCTAAAAACTTGGCTCTTATGGGAGTAGGCAAGTTAATCCTGATAGACAACGACGTTATCGAACTCTCAAACCTCAGCAGGCAGATGCTCTTCTTAGAGGAAGATATAGGTAAGTCAAAGGCGCTTGTTGCCGCGGAGAGGTTGAGAAAGATGAATCCCTTCGTGGAAATCGAGGCTTACTTTGAAGACGTTAGGAATATTGACGAAGGCTTATTCGATAAAGCGAACGTGATAGCATCATGTCTCGACAACTGGCCCGTGAGGAGATGGCTCAACTCCCTAGCAATCGAGCTTAACAAGCCCTTAGTGGATATCGCGATGGAAGGCTTTTATGCTAACCTTCAGGTGATCATTCCGGGAAAGACGGCATGTTTAGAATGTCATGGAGAAGACTTGATACCTAAAGAGGTTCAGCTCGCTGAATGTACTCTGAAGAGAAGAAGACCAGAAGACTTAGTTCAAGATCTTAAATCGGCTGGAGTAAACGTGAGCTTGAAGCTGGCCAAGAAGCTATTTGATCACAACATTAAAACAATCTATGACTTAAAATACGCTCAGGAAGGCGCCTTGATGAAATTGGATGAAAAGACTCAAAAGATCGTGAGGGATATCAGAGAGAAGCTTAAGCCGAAGATGCCAGCCCTTCAGAGCGTCGCCGCGCTGATCTCCGGAATAGCCTCAACCGAAATAATTAAGATCCTTCACGGGGATAGGCTGGGAGAGCCCATTAAGGACCTCCTTGTTTATGATGGCTTGGCAGGGCAGTTCACCAGGGTGAAGCTTGACCGCAACCCGGAATGCTTCGTCTGCGGGGATCTGGTTGAGGAGGAGATAAAATTTCCCGTTAAGCCAACCGAGACTATTCTGGATCTGAAAAAGAGAATAGCTGAAACCTTCAGTATCCCCGACCCAGAGATTCTTTACGGTAGCTGGAGGCTCGCTGATGACAAGAGAGTTTCCGAGATAGGGCTTAGGGAGAACGACACGATATACATTAGCACCAGCAGAAGATTTATGCCACTACAACTGAGAGTTCAGATAGTGGAGGAGTGACCTACATGGGAAGAATTCTCATAGAAAAGGAGAAAAAGGTCGGAGACTGGGATCTAAGATTCGAGGAGGAAAACAAAGAGGCTAGAGCGAATATCTGTCCCGTCTGCTCCCTCGAGATCGAGGAGGGCGCGCCGGTCTTCGAGTGTCCCTTCTGCGGAAATGTCATGCATATGAGATGCGTTCAACCATGGATTGAGAGCCGAGGGACTTGCCCAATTTGCCGAAGACCTTTATCTGAGAGCTCCTAGAATACTCTGGGAGGTGAGCGTACCTGAGTGAGCGGGATGAGAGCATAGTTGTGGAGCCGAAGTACCTTAGCACCCCTAAGGGTAAGATCCCGACCTACGACTTCGCTCTAGGGGTTCTGAAGGCAGTTAAGGTTTTAGATGACGTTACAGCAGAACTTGAGGAGAGATTGAACAAGCTTGAGAAAGCTGGCACCCCAGGACTGGATGAGCTGAGAGAGAGGCTGGAAAGAGTTGAGAGAACTTTAGAAGATCTAGGGAAAAAGTTGGACCTGGATCTTGAGGAAATTAATGATAAGCTGTCCACGCTGGCGGATGCGTTCAACGAGCTCTTAGAGAGAGTTCAAAGGCTTGAAGAAACTTTGTCTAAGGGCTGACGACAGCGCGCCTCATATCTGCTATGAGCTTCTCAAGGTTGGAGCGCTTCGCCTCAAGCTCCTTTACTTCGGCTTCCAGCCTCCGCTTACGTTCATTTAACGTGTTTAGCTCGCTTCTCAGCTGGAGGACTTTTCTTTCAAGCTCCTCCGCCTCTTCCTCCTTCTCCCTCAATTTCGATAAAGATCGTCTGAGCTCGGCTTCCTTTCTGATAAGCCTTTCCATCCTTATTTCCCTGAGCTTGAAGTCCCTGAGAAGCTCCTTAAGCATGTCTCCAAGCTTGCTTCTAGCTTCTTCAAGCTCTTTCAAATAACGATTCTCCAGCTCAGAAACCTTGCGCTCAAGGTCGAGCTTCTTATCCTCAAGCTGCTTGAGCTCGGCCTCCCTTAACGCTAAATTTCTTTCCTTCGCGTCCAACTCATCTCTCCACTTTCTAAGCTCTTCCCGGATTACTGCTAATTCGCTCTTCTCCTTTAAGACCATCTCCGCGTCCTGTTTAACCGCTTCACGCTCCTTGCTCAAAGTCTCAATTACATCCTTCAGGCCATCTTGAATTGAGAGAAGAGTGTTTTCGTAAAACTTAACTTGCTCGAGCCCCTCAGCAATCTTCTCAGCTCTCTCAACAAACTGAGATAAACTTAGTTTCATTGCATCCGGCTGAGAGGACAGATCGCTGAGAAGCGATGAGGCCTCTGCCAACCTAGCCTCAATCCTTCTAAGAGATTCTTGAAGAGAATCCAGTCTCATAGAGAATTCTTGTTCAAAGCTTCTCAATTTCTCTTCAAGCTTGCTCTCAACCTCTTCAATCTTTTTTCCTCCAAATGGCGTCATTCCGAAATCATTGAGCAGAAGCATTATAAAAAGTTGTTCTTTGTTATGGCCAGTTGATAGTTAGGCTAAAGTTTTTACGCGCCGTTTATAAGGTGGCAAGTACAGATGTGTGAGGGGGAGTTGCGCGAAGTTGTTCACCACTAGAGAAGAAGTCTTATCAAGATTGTATAAGATAGGGTCAGGCGCAGCGGCCATAGGAGCAATCCATATACTCACCCTTCTCATGAGCTGGTATGTTCAAGTAATCGATGGATCTGAGATACCGATCGAGGGGTGGATAATACCGGAAGCGAGAATTATGTCGCTCGTCGGAGGTCTTATGGCCGGCATAGGAATAATCGTGATACACTTTATCAAGAGACTTAAGTCCATGAAAATTCTCTTGGGCTCTCTAATAGTTGTAGGGGGGGCATTAGCAACGCTCTCGCCCGTCTACTCTTACATGTTCTGGTTATCAAATATTGTAACTTACCCGAGATTCGATTTGGGATTCTTCGCGTCAGCCTTCACCGGCGTCATTCAGCTAGGTATCGGAGCACTCGCATTACTCACCCCTGTTAAGGAAGAAGTAATTCCATCAGCAGTCGTACCTTCCCCGATCACTTTACCGGAAACCGGCGTAGTTACCCGAGGCCCCAGCAGATCCACAACTGCCAGGCTAGTCCCCGTCTCGGACGTCGAAGAAGCAATCTGCAGCCTATGTTTTGAGCCGATAGCTCAAGGGGATGCAGTGAGGTGCAGTAATTGCGATGCGATATTCCATAAAGGATGCGTTGATGCTTGGGTGAGCGTTAACGGAACATGTCCGAGCTGTAAGGCCATAATAACTGGAAGCTAAAGCCTAAATAACTGCGGCTTGGGGAAAATTCGGGACCCTTCCATGCCATCTAGAACTAGAGAAGAGATAGGTAGGAAGTTCGAGGAAGTTATTAGACTGGCGCTTGAGAGAGGCTTCTTCACATCTTCTTCAGAGATATACGGAGATGCACCTGCCGGCTTCTGGGACTACGGCCCTCTTGGAGTTGCCATGAAAAGGAAATTCGTAGAACTTTGGAGGAGGGAGCTCGTAAGGAGAGATGGAATGATCGAGATCGACGGCTCACAAATCTTATCTAAAAGCGTCTTCAAGGCCTCTGGACATCTCGAAAGTTTCGCCGACCCGATAGCTAGATGCGATCGATGTAATGCTATTTACCGAATTGACAAGCTCGTGGAAGAGAAGGCTGGAATACATGTTCCTGAGAGACTTGATCTAAATGAGATTAGGAGAATCGTCAGCGACCATGGCGTAAAATGCCCTAAGTGTGGAGGAGAACTCTCAGGGTACTCCTACTTCAACATGATGTTCAGGGTCGGGGTAGGGGTCGCGGAGGCCGATGCTTATCTCAGACCTGAGACCTGTCAGAACATCTTCATAGACTTTATGCGCATCTATAAAACTATGAGGAGAAAGCTTCCCCTTGCTATAGCCCAATACGGGAAGAGCTTTAGGAACGAGATCTCCCCGAGGCAAAGCCTCCTCAGAATGAGGGAGTTTTATCAAGCTGAGATAGAGGTCTTCTTCAATCCCGATAGAGCGAATGATTTCTCGAAGGCCGATATTTTCATGGACTATAAGCTTAGGCTTCAGCCCGCGAAAATGAAGGAGCCTGCCGAGATAACTTGCAGGGATGCTTTAGCCCAGGGACTGATATCTAGCAAGCTCGTAGCGTATTATCTCGCATTAATCCAGCAATTTTACGAGAAAGCGGGCCTCCCCAAGGAGAAGATCAGGCTTAGACAGCTCGACGAGGATGAAAAGGCGTTTTACGCGGTCGAGGCCTGGGATCTAGAGGTCGAGACGAGCCTGGGATGGATTGAGCTTGTAGCCTGCAACAACCGGGGAAGCCATGATCTCGGAGGACATCAGAAGATGAGCGGCCAGGAGATGGAAGTACTTGATGGAGATCAGAAAGTTTTACCGCATGTGTTCGAGCTCTCAATGGGAGTCGATAGAAGTCTTTACTGCATTCTTGAGAACGCGTTGACCATTGAGAATGGAAGGACCATTCTGAGACTGCCGCCCTACCTCGCTCCGATAGATGCAGTTGTTTTACCGCTTCTCTCCAGGGAGCCGCTGACCACTAAAGCTCTCGAGGTCTATGAAGGGTTGAAAGAGGATTTCGACGTCGAGTACGATGACTCCGGAAGCATTGGAAGAAGATATGCGAGATACGATGAGATCGGAGTCCCCATTTGCATCACCGTTGATCATCAAACGCTCGAAGACGATAGCGTTACCGTCAGGTTTAGAGATCTAGCCCATCAGATAAGGGTTGATCTAAGCAGTTTGGGATCACTCCTTGAGGAGTGGCTGAAGTATCCCTAGCTTGTGAAAGGCTTTATAGCAGCAGCGCAATAATTGATATGATTAAAGGATGAGCCTTCCACGAGATAGAGAAGAAGATTTCAGGATAACCATACTTAACCTCCTCCAAGACCAGGTTCGAGTGGTTCTGGACGGATATAGAACGCTCTTAGATATGCTGGAACAGTTCTTGCGGGGTGAGAAATCGAAGACCATTGAGGAGCTTTATGAGAAGATCTTGAGGAATGACGAGAAGGCGAAGGAGATGAATAGGCTTGTCGAGAAGGAGATTTCAAATGTCGGAGCACTCCTGAGCTCAAGAGAGAACTTCGTTAGACTCACCCTAGAAATAGATCGCATAGCCGATATCACTGAAGGAGCGGCCTTTAGGCTCGTTAATCTCAGCAGAATGAAGACAAAACTTCATAAAGACACTTGCAATCTCTTTCTGGAACTTGGTCAAGCGGTTCTGGAGACTTTGATATCTATGCGGCAAGCTCTCTTAGCAACTACCCTAAATTCGTCGAGCCTTAATGAGAAAATTAAGGAGACGGAGATTAACGAGAAGAGAACAGATGACATATATAGAGATCTCGATTTAGAACTTTTGAAAAGCAACTTACATATTTCCCAGCTTCTATTGTGCAGAGAGGTTGCTGAGATGGTCGAAGACATATCAGATCACGCAGAGAGGGTTACGGATATTCTCAGAGCACTTACTGTCGCTCCGATTTAGAGGGTTTAGCCGATGTCAGGGGAAGTTGTGAGAGCTGAACTCGTGCAAGGGAATATAATAGTCTGGGATGTAGAGAGGGGCAGAGACCTATATAGGTTTGGATACTATGGGAAACCGCTTGGAATATCGAAGCCGAAGTCTGCCGACTTCAATGCCCCGCTGGTGCTTGACATAATTGAGGCGATCTATCTCGCGGAGAAGGGGATTCTTGAGGTCTATGAGGATGGAAGGAAGCTTGAAATAGAAGAGATGATCAACTACGCGGAGAGTATCTACGAAAACTTTAGGGAAAGATACCAGGTCTATAAGGATCTTAGAGAAAGAGGTTTCATCGTAACCCCGGGCATAAAGTTCGGCAGCGACTTCGCAGTATACAGAGTTGGACCAGGTCTTGAGCACGCTCCCTTCATAGTTCAGGTTAAGTTGGCGGGAGAGATGCTTTCAGCCCTTGAGCTCGTTCGATCCGGGAGGCTCGCAACGACCGTGAGAAAGTATTTCACCATAGCTGTCCCAGATATAGCTGGGGAGAAAATCGCTTACATTTTATTTGAGTGGTGGAGAGCCTAGCCAGATCAAAATCTGGTGGGGCTGTTTAGCTTTTCAGCGATCTCCTTCGCTCTTCTCGTCGCCGCCTCAACAGCCTTCATTACAGCCGTTCTCACCCCACCCTCCTCTAAGTAGAAAATTCCCTCTATCGTCGTTCCTCCAGGAGTTAACACCATCTCCTTAATCGTTGATGGATGGAGCTTGGCATCCAGTAAAAGCTTAGCAGTTCCATATACCGTGTAGGCAGAGGACTTGTATGCTAGATCTCTCGGAAGTCCCACTTTAAGCCCAGCATAAGCCATGGCCTCTATCAGAAGCGCCACATAGGCTGGTCCGCTTCCGCTTAACGCTGTTATCGCATCCATCAGATCTTCATCAACTTCCATGACTGCTCCAAGTTCTCCAAGGATCTCACGAGCTACTTTCAGGTCCGAATCGGTTACGTTCGGCCCCCTCGTATAGGCGGTGAAGCTCGCCTTTACTATAAGCCCCACGTTAGGCATCGCTCTAATTATCTTAGCCTTTGGTACTAGCGAGGCTATCTTTGAGATCGGGGTAGCTGCCGCCACCGAGATTAGAAGCTTTCCATTAAGTAAATCGGATATCTCTCTTAATACCTCGGTGATTTTATACGGCTTGACTGCGATGAACACCACATCAGATTCTTCCGCCACAAGCCCATTATCTTTCGTGAGATTTATGCCCAGTTCCTCGAGATTTTTTATCCTCTCTATTCTCCTTCTCGAGGCTATGATTTCATACTTGCCCGACTCCGCGAGCGCTTTCGCAATCGCCGATCCTATCTGTCCGGCTCCGATTATCCCGATCTTCAGCATCTTGGGAAGAGAGGATGTCGACCGGTATTAAGGGTTATGCGAGGCCGGAGATCTTTAGAAGCATTGAGGCCTCTTCTCTATTTGGCTTAAACTTGTGGAGAATAGTGTATCGGTTAGGTCGTATCTTCCATGACTCGGTTATTGCGCGCAGCATGATTTCACTAGGTACCCCAGCCTCCTCAATAGTCGTCGGAGCCCCAATCTTGCGTAAGTAGCCCTGAAGGGAGTTTAGTCGATATTTCTCATCCCTCCACCACCTTGGGTTCCGTAACTCATGATATGCTGCCATAAGGAGAGAGCCTAGAGCGCATTGAATTCCGTGGGGGAGCCTATACTTTAAGTTCATGTCTAAGTAGTGGCTGATAAGATGCTCACTACCGGAAGCTGGCCTCGAAGAGCCGACAAGCATCATCGCGACTCCAGAGTTTATCAACGCTTTTACCAATACTTCGAGAGATTTCTCCGGAGAAGCTGGGCTAGCCAGCGAGCGAACGAGCTCCTCTAGTGAGCTATATATCAAGGATTCAGCGGTTTCGCAGTATGGTTCTCCAACCTCATCTCTTCCAAGCTGCCAATCTTTTAAAGAAACTGTTTTGGCCAGAATGTCTCCATAACCTGAGATCAACAGGTGCTTCGGAGCAGATCTGAAAAGGGATAGGTCTATTATCGCCATTCTCGGAGATCTTGTGAGAATAGATTTTCTTCTACCCCCCTCAAAAAGCGAAGCTATCGGCGACACCATTCCATCATGAGACGGAGCCGTTGGGACCGAGATGAAATTCGCGTTCAGCTTGTATGCAGCATACTTAGCCACATCAATGACCGTTCCACCACCAACCCCCACTATCGTCTTAACGTTCCCCACCTCGGCGATCCCCCTCTCAGCTTCCCGAAAAGTCGGAGAACTCACCAGAAAGCCCTTAGCGCTCAGCTTCTCCTGAACAAGACCTCCTGCCACTTCATAGGTGACCACATCATAAAAGACTGCGTAAGGCGGGTCGAACTCCAAATTTTCAAGCATATCAAGAGCCTTGTCGAGGGGGCTGAGGAGAACTCTTTTAAGAGTCCTATCGTGCTTGAAGCCGCATCCGCATTCCTCCCTTGACCTCAAGTTTTCTCCGAACTCTAGGACCTTCAAGCTCATCAGCTCTCACGAGAAGACCCTCGCGATACTTAAAACCAAAACTCTTAACAAGCAAATAAACTTAAAAGCCATCAATTGTAGGATGACTTGAGATGCCCAAGCGCGTTGTAATTAAAGACTCTGATCTCGAGGAGGCTGAACCGGTAATAGAGCCCGTCGAGGAAGTTGAGGCATCTGAAGCTCCTGTGAAAGCTGAGGTGCCAAAGGTTTCAAAAGAGGAGGCAGAACTTGAGAAGGCTACAGCTGACGCCGATGCAGCCTATGAGCTTGTGACGGGTAAGGCTGAGGAGATAAGAGTTAGGGAGGAAGTTACTCAGAAAAAGTTTCTTGAAGATGAGGGAATGAGCCTAGGGATCTTGAAGAAGCTTCTCCAGCGTTGGGATTCACTCAGAGATGAGCTTATAGGTTATATTAATGATGCGATTGACAAGCATAAAAGGCTTAGAGACGTTCTCGAGCAGAAGTTCTCAGGGATCGAGGAAGAGCTTTACTTTAACCAAGTTGAACTCGACACTCTTATGCAGCTGGAGGCGCAGGGAAGACCTATATCAGTCTCGAAGAAAGAGGAGCTTGAGAAGACTGTTCCAAGGCTCAGGGAGGAACTCGTCGAGCTTGATAAGAGGATTAAGGAGGTAGATGCTAGGATTGAGCAGCTTAGGAGAATGAGTGAAAGCATCTATGAGCAGACTTCTTACAAGAACTTGTCAGAGTCCATCTTCAACCAATTGATCGAGAGTCTTCAGAGCAGGTATGAGAATCCAGAGGAAGCTATTGTTAAGATTAGGTCGCAGATAGAGGTGATCGCTCAGCGGGAGGGTATTCCCAGAGAATATGCTACGATTTATCTCTGGAAAAGGTTGAGGAGAGCGGGTTAGAGCCTCTTCGTCGCGGGTCTAAATTTGTAGCCATATTCTATCACTCCCTGCTCACCATTCAGTCTAACTTTTCTGAATACCGCTTCAACCCTGAGTCCCTCCTTAAGCTCACCCTCCTGAAAGTCTGTTAGCTGAGATAATATCCTCGTCCCATCGTCAAGCTCTATTAATCCTATTGCATAGGGAGAGAATTCGTTAAACTCCCTTGGCGGATATCTCACGACCGTGTATGCGATCAGTTTACCGTTTTTCGGGAGTTCGGCTTCGCTGAAGTCTCTCGATCTACACCTCTTACAGGTGAGAGACCTACTTTGGTGAAAGGCTCCGCAGTGATTACATCTCCATCCCGACAGCCTATATAGGAATGGAAAACTTCTCCAATAACCTGGAACCCTCATCATAACACCTCCTAAGCCTGCTTCAGCAAGTTCGCGAAGGCCGTTGTCCCAACGCCTCCTAAGGCTATCGCCAAGCCGGCTTTCGGAGAGTCAAGCTGGTTTCTGCCAGCCTGCCCGGTTAGCTGAAGATAAAGCTCGGCTACTTGATAGATTGCTGTTGCTCCGAGAGGGTGACCTCGAGCTTTCAGCCCTCCAAAGGTATTACATGGAAGACGCCCATTTAGCTTGAACTCCCCTTTCATAGCTAAGTTTCCAGCGGCTCCAGGAGCGGAGAAGCCGCTTGACTCGAGGCATAAAGCGGCCATTATCGAGGTCGCGTCATGAAGCTCGAGGAAGTTCACTTCGTTCTTATCAACTCCAGCGTAGTCTAGGACTCGGCTTACCGCAGACATAACCGATTGAAATCTAAGCGGGTCTTCCCTCTCAAAGGGGTTTAGATAGTCGGTCGCCGAGGCGATGAATAGCTGGGCTTTAGGAGATTTCAGCTTGCTGGCTAGACTTTCGCTGATGAGGACTATGGCCGCCGCTCCGTCCCCGATCCCGCTCACCTCAAGCCTTCTAAGCGGTTCTGCCACGAAGGGGGATGACAGAACTTTCTCTAAGCTAATCTTGAAGGGATATTGAGCGTGCGAGACGCCCTCAGCATGCTCATGGCTTATCACAGGGAACATTGCAACTCCGTCTCCTCCATATCTTTTAGCATAAAGCTTGTAAAGAAGGGCGTTAAGTGAGTAGAATTCCGCTCCGATGAAACCCTCGTACCATGACCTACCGCTCATCATCAAGCCTGATGAAACCTCCTCCGCAAGGCCATCCGAGAGCTTCTCCCCGCCGACGACTAGAACGGCATCGGATCTGCCAGAAGCCACCTCACAGAACCCGGCGTAGAGAGCGGCGGCTCCAGATGCTTCAGCTGCTTCAACCCTTATGGCTGGAATCCCGATCAAACCGGACTCCTCAGCAACTAATGCCCCTAAATTCGACTGATCTTGAAGAAGCTCGCCCAAGGCATTTCCAACGTAAATCGAGTTAACTGAGGATACTCCAGCATCGTCAAGGGCCTTTAGAGCGGCTTCGGCCATGAGCTGCTCTAAGCTTTTATCCCAGTGCTCGGCGATCTTGGTGAGCCCCACCCCGGCGACGAAAACCTCTCCCATCTCATCACCCCTTTAAGATCTCCCTCCTGAACTTTAGATAGGTTGGATAGTCGATGTAGATCTTATGCTCGATAAAGTCCTTCAGCTTCGGAGCCAAATCCCTCTTCTCCAGAATCCCGTCAAGAACTCTTATGATTAGCGCGTCGCTCCCAGCACCAGATCCATAGGATGCAAGTAGTATTCTTTGGCCGGGCTGAGCAGAGTCTAATACGTTCACAAGGCCTAGGAGCGAGCAAGCGCTATACGTGTTACCAATTCGATCTGACAGGAGCCCCGGAGCAAGCTTTTCATATCCTATTCTAAGTGATTTCGCAACCGCCAAGGGGAACTTGACATTAGGCTGGTGGAAGACAAAGTAATCGATTTCGTCAAGTGAGTATCCATCGCCCTCTAGAAGCGATTTCACCGCCCCAAGCACATGTTTAAAGTATGCCGGCGCGCCGGTAAATCTCGCCGTATGCATCGGATATCTGTCAAATGGCCTCCTCCAGAAGTCGGGAGTATCCGTTACATAGGCGCTCCAAGCTTCTATAGCTCCGACTGCATCATCGCTTATTTTACCTAAGAGGAAGGCGGCAGCCCCGCTTGCGGCAGTATACTCTAGAGCGTCGCCCGGCCTCCCTTGCGCCGTATCGGCTCCAATTGCCAGCCCATACTCTATCTGACCTCCTTGGATTAAGCCTATGATTGAGAGAATTGCTTCAGTTCCGGCCTTACATGCGAATTCCAGATCTGCCGCGAGTTTATTCGGCGCCGCACCAATTGCTTCTGCCACGATCGTTCCTGTGGGCTTCACGGCATAGGGCTTAGACTCGCTTCCGACATGTATAGCCCCTATTCTCTTAGGATCTATTCCAGCTCTTCTCAAGGCTATTCTAGCGGCCTCCACGGCCATCGTGGCCGCATCCTCGTCGATCCCGGCCACCGCCTTTTCCTTTATTGGAAGCTCAGAGGGGGTAACCCCCCACATCCTCCCTATCTCCTCAGTCTTTATTCTGTATCTCGGAATGTAGCCTCCATAGCCCTTGATCGCAACTCCGTTTATCTTGACCATAGCGTTCCCTCCCTCGTTTTCTCCCTTCCCTTTTAAATGTTGCCGAATATTCCATCGACGATCAACGTAGAAAAGAACCCTTATACCCGCTTAGCCGTAAGCGAGTCAGATGAAGAAGACTAGAAAGCGGGAAAAGTTAGACGAGAAAGATCTGCTCATCCTGAGGGAGCTCGAGCTGGATTCTTCTAGGAACTTGAGGGAGCTCGCGGAGACTCTTGGAATGCCGAGAACGACTGTTCAGGATAGGATCAATAGGCTTAGGAGAATGGGAGTGATAAAGAAGTTCACGGTGAAGCTGAATAAGGCGAAACTCGGGAAGAACGTTACAGCCTTTATCCTAGTCTCCTTCATGCCCGGATCCGAGATCTCCCAGAAGGCGTTAGCTCATGAGATCTCCATGCTTGAGAATGTTGAGGAAGCTCACCTGATTTCAGGAGAGTGGGATATTTTACTCAAGGTTAGGGGGTCGTCCATGAAAGAGATCGGAGATTTAGTCATCGACAAGATTAGAGGGATGCACGGAGTCGCCAAAACTTTGACCTGCACAGTTTTCTATACTGCTAAGGAAGACCCATAAACCTAGGAATAATCAAGCATCAACTTTCCCCTCCCTTAGAAAGCGGGAAGTTACTATATCATGATTTAAGCACATGGATGACCTCATAAAATAGAAAGAGAGGATGTGAAGAGAAGAATATGCTCATTGTATTTCTCCGCAATATGGTGAGGTATTTCATTCAGCCTTAACTTCAGGCATAGATTTTAGGCCGATTATTCCGAGACCGAGTTGCAGAATTATGAGAGAGCTTGAGAGGCTTGCGGCTGAGAGAGCTCGCGTAGCCGTCAAATACGATAAGATTGGGATGAAGAACGAGGCAGCGAAGCAGTATCGCGAGGCGATAGCACTTCTAGAGAAGCTTATAGAGCTTACGGAGGATCCTGTGATGAAGAAGATCTACGAGGAGAAGCAGCAGCAGTATAGAAGGAGAGTGGAAGCGCTGAGCGAAACGCTCTATGTGGGGGATGGAGAGAAGGGTAAGGGTCTTACTGATGTTGAAGAAAGTTTCGTGATCCAAAATCCTCCGCCGATCAAATGGGATGATGTCATAGGCTTGGAGAGAGCGAAGAAAGCGATACTTGAAAGCATAATCTATCCCATGAAGAGGCCGGACCTATTCCCTTTAGGGTGGCCCCGCGGAATACTTCTCTTCGGACCTCCGGGATGCGGTAAAACGATGATCGCAGCAGCAGTCGCTAACGAAATAGACGCGATCTTTATGCATGTTGATGCCTCAGTCATAATGTCTAAATGGCTTGGAGAATCTGAAAGGAATATCTCGATGATCTTTAATGCTGCTAGGAAGTATGAGGCTTCGGGGAAGCCCGTCATAATATTCATTGATGAGGTTGACTCGCTTACAGCTATAAGGGTGAACGAAGTCGGAGGAGAGGCCAGAGCGAGAAACCAATTGATTAAGGAGATGGATGGGTTGCTTGATAAGGGGAGGCAGAGCATGATTTACGTCTTGGCGGCCACGAACAAGCCTTGGCTCCTCGACGAGCCTTTCATCCGAAGATTCCAGAAAAGAATATTCATTGATTTACCAGATTATGAGGCTAGACTCAAGCTGTTTCAACACTATGCGGGGAAACTGAATCTTGACGGCGATGTAGAGTTATCTGAACTCGCTAGGATAACTAATGGATATTCTCCAGCCGATATTCATGCGATATGTGTAGAAGTTCAAACCAGGATCGTTAGCGAATTCTTTGAGAGAGGTGGGGAAGAGCCTAGAAAGATCAAGATGGAAGACTTCTTAGAAGTTATTAGAAGTAGGAAGCCCAGCCTAGATCTCAGAGGCGTTGAGAAAATGCTTAAATGGAATGAAAGGTTCGGGACGAGCTAGCCTACGAGCTCTATTAACCCCTTCTCCTCTAACTTTTCGAGTATTTGCTTCACCTGCTTGACATCTATCCCAAGCTCCTTAGCACATCTCCTCAGGTCGATCTCTGATCCCGATTTTGAGAGATAAGAATAAACAAGCTGTTCCTTTTCGGAAAGCTTTGGGACGTCAGGGAAAGATTGCCTGACCTTCTCAGCAGCCACCTTCTGAGCCTCTTCCAGAACCCTTCTCACATCCTCACTTACATCCTCAGACACGCTTAGATCGAAATCACTGACCGTCGTAACTCCAGCGAAGTCTTCGATATAACATGCGAGCTCGTGAAGGTTCTTAGCCGCTTCCGGAGCTACTCCAGCAACTTCATCCTGAACCTCGGTTATCAGAGAGAGCAAGGGTATCACGAGTCCCATCAGCTCGCTTACCTCGAGAACGGTCTCAAGCCTAAGCTTAACCTGCTCAAGCAGCAGCTGAGTCCTTCTAACAACTTTGACCAGCTTTCTGATCTCGGCGATTTCCTCCGCGTAAATCGACGCCCTCTCTTCATCCCCGGAAGCCATGGCATCCACAACTTGCTCAAAGTACTCCTTACTCTTCGAAGTCATCTCCTGATACTTCGAGCCAAGTTTCATGATTTGGGCATTCAACTGATTCAATGATTGCTCAAGCTTCAGCCTTATCTCCTCTCGAGCCTCTTCATCCACGAATGGATCTTTTCTAAGACCATCTGCGTCAAACATCTGGCGAGGCGTCCTCGTAATCCGCGTTCTTTTAATCTTTTGGAATTACGAAGCTGATGGAATTCTCTTAAGATTCTCTAAGAAATACCATTCACATACTCCGGCTTTGGCCAAGATCTAAGCTAATCTAGACTTGAAAAGTAACCTTGTCTCGCCCATGGTTTTCAGCTCGATCTCCCTCACCCTGACCACAACCGGTAGATCGTTCACAACTTTTCCTATCACGAGACAATGTCTAGGTGGAAGCATCTTAGCTATGCGCCTCACGGTATCGGCATCCACCCTAGAAGCTCTCGAAATGTAGTTTAGGTCCAACTCGTTGGTGAAGTTAAATAGGAATATGTTGTCGGCCTGCCTGTAGACCGTCTCAGGTATGCTATCTGGCTGATTCGTTACGAAGATCGGGAAGATCCCTATATGCCTCATCCTAGTTATCAGGTCATCCCAATAAGTCTCTCTGAGATATAGATGAGCTTCCTCCGCCACAAGGAAAAATGGGTCTATTATACCATCCTTCAAGAGGCTTGAAAGCTTACTCAGAAGATACTCAACTATCATCTTCCTCGTTTGGAGAAGAGCTTTAGAGAGGTCCACGACGAATATTCCACCACCGCTTTTCGAGTTCAATACCTTTTCGAGCTTCGTAGAATTCTCGTCATCGAAGAAGCCGGTCTCACTGAGGCTGAGAAGTCTGCTCATCAAAGCCTCCCGGACCGACTCGTGCATCTGAGCCCTGCTGACGACTTCTATCAGTTTTCTCAGGGTAACCTTACCCTCATATTTCTTCACGAGACCCCATATTCTTATGAACTCCCTTATGCTGGTGGCTGGGGTTAAGAGGATATGTTGAAGGATGTCGGTCATGGTTTTCAGCCCGGCGTCCTCCACCGAGACCCTGAAGTTTTCCCCAGGGGTGAGAATCACATGTTTGTCCGCGATCTTGCTAGATGATCCTTTTATGGTTTGAGATAAGCCAAGGTACTCGCCGTTTATATCTAGAATGATCGCCTTGGCGCCGTGTTCCGCTAGAGCCGTGATTAAGATCTTCGTTAGATATGATTTTCCGGTTTCCTTCTTTCCCGTGATTATCGTAAGCCTCCCATCCAGATCCTCCACATTTATCGTCATCGTGCCGTTCATGCATTTACCCAAGATAAGCTGCCTCCTACCGTAGGTGTGCGATAGCTCTGAGATTAGCTCGGGGGAGGCTTTCTCGATCCTCGAGTTGAACCTGGATGGAAGCCAGATCAGGTCATTTCTAAGAGTTCCATTAACTATTATCCCCCTGAACTTTGCTATTATCCTCCTAGAGTCCTTCACTCCTATGAGAATCGATCCGACATCGTATGGATCAAAGTTTTTTATGGAGATCGATTCGGAGGCGAGCTCCCTCAGGGCGTCCTCGAGAATTCCAGGAACATCAGCATACTCAACATCTATAACCTGCGCTAGAAGAGTTTTACCTTCATCTATTATCAGGATATAGTCTCCCCGAGTCAGCGGATCTTCTCCAGGTAAGGCCAGAAGCTCAATCGTGTCTCCATTCTTGGCCAGAATCTTCATCTTCTCCACTCTCCATCTAAGGGATTGAAGAGAATATCTCGTATTGAGGATGCCTTGAAGAACTCGGCTCCGAATCGCTTGAGGAGGGATTGAATTGCTATCACGTCGCTCTTGGTGAAGGTGCAGTAATCATGAGCAAGTATAAGGAGCTCTGGATATCCGTAAATCAGTGGATCGCTCTTCAGCAGGCTCCCGAAAACCTCCTCGATCTTTCTATTGGTCGACGCATCTACTCTAAAGGCGTTGAGACCTGAGCTGAGCTTTGCGAGGAAGGTTTTGCCCAGAACCTTCACTTTCATCTCTATTTTCTTGATAAGCCAGGTCATGTCCACTAGGTAGGGGGGCTTAACCCCGACTCTATCCTCCGTGAACACCGCTGACCAGAACTGGAGGATGCTCGTCTTGGAGAATGCTAGAACATCGTTGCCTCCGGGCTTAGCCTTCTCGAGAATTCTTGAGACAAGCCAGAGAGGGTTGTCTAGAGGACCTGCTGAGAGCGAGCCATCCAGGAGGAGGATGTTGTCTCGGAAGCGCTCAACGACATATTCTTGGATTCTTTTCTCAAGAAGCCCTGCCAAGATCTTCTGAACCGAACCGTCGAGCTGATAGTCCGAGAACTCGAGAGGCGTGAACTCCCCTAAGATCGATCCTAAGACCTCGGGCAGGTTATCATGGGTAAGATACGCTATGAAGGGGCCTATTCGTTGAATCTCCAGTCCAAGCTCATTTCTAGTGACTATGCTCCCTCTTGCTCCGATCGCCAGCCCTCCTCTTCCAGCTGCAACGATTATCGAGGAGGTATCTATGGCCACAACCTGCCTCTCAGCCGCATCTTCGAGAGGAATCTGGACCGTTGAGACATCTACTCTCTGAGCCTCCTCAAGAAGCCAGAGAGGCCAGTCATTTTGAGCAAGATCCTCTTCATGAAAATCTGTGGACTGAGCCCCGCCAGCTAGGCTGAGACTTCTTCTACCCGTCTCTAGGAAAGATTTAAAGAGCTTCTCGAAGCCATTTAACTTGGGTTGAGTAAGTTGCCGCATGCCCCAGCTTTCCCCGATTTTATTGAGCTTACTGTGCTTATAAATGTTGCTCAATTTGAGCAAGATTCAAAATGAGCAAAGAAGAGAAAATCAGGGTAGAGATCGTCATAGGGCCCGCTACGGTTAGGGTGGAGGCTCCACCCGACAAGCTTGAAGAAGCCGTAAAAAACGCCATCACGGCTTTAAAGTCAGCTCTACCTCAGCTTGGAGCGGAGATAGAGCAGGAGAAAGCGGCTGTGGCCAAGCCCGAGAAGCCCAAGCGCAGACCAACTCCAACATGCTCCGAGCTTATTAGAGGCTTGATCGAAGAGGGGTGGTTTGATGAGGCGAGAACCCTCTCAGAGGTTGTTCAAGAGCTTGCGAAGAGGGGTTATCATTATGATTCCACGGCGGTATCGCACAGTCTTCTTGATCTAGTTAGAGAACGCGCGCTCATAAGGGAAGGCGTTCCAAGGCGGTATACCTATCGTAAAGCCTCATTCGATCAGAGGGATCTTAAGCCGTCCACAGAGCTCTAAAGCATTGAGGCTAAGCAAGAGCACTTAACTAGTTTAACCTTCGCAACGTTCTCCGGATTCGGGCTTTGAATATTTATCTGCTAGATACTTTATGCCTAAAGTCGTTATCGTATAGTCTCCACGGTCAAGCCTTCTGAGAAGCTCAGCCTGAACCAGCTTGGTTAAGTTATTTAAGATTGTCTTCTTTTTCGCAGAGAGGCTTGATTCAAGCTCCATGGAGCTGATGTTCGCGCTCCCGATTCTCCCTAGCTTATACTCAAGATACTTCCTCAAGGCTAAAAATAGGATAGCGTCCGAAACTGATTTCAACTTGTTAAGACTCAGCTTGAAGAATATCCCTTCCTGCTCGTTGTAGGCGAGTATATTGCTGAAAGTCTCAAAGAGATCGCTCAGATCCATGCTGAATGAAATTTTTCTCGCCAGAGAGTAAGCTGGAAGAGCCTTCTCTATGAAGGAAACCACCTGCCGGTAGACCACCTCAGGAGGACCCGTGAACTCTGCCCCGAGATCACCATACCTTATGATTACCTTAAGTTCCTCGGAGCTCATCTCCTCTCACCAAACACCTCCTCTAACGAGCTAGATGTGAAGCCATATAATCCTTCGCCGGACTTGATCACGAGACCCGCCCTCCTAAGCTCGCTTAACCTAGCTCTTGTAACCCGCTCGTCCAGCCCCGTATATGCAGCGATCTCCTTCGGCGCAAGCTTATCCTTTTCGAAGAGACCGAGGGCTTTCCCGACATGAGCTGCTGCTAAGCATAGGAGGATCTTCCGCTTCGCATCCATCTCCTTGAGGATAATTATCCTCCCTTCCCTAAACTCAACGAGACCCTCGAGCCTCTTAGCTAAGTCTGCGACATCGATAGCTCCGGTCAGCTTCTTGACTATCTCCAAGGCTGGATATGTTTCTGAAAAGAACTTGTTCACGCTTCTCCAGACGCTTTCATAATCTCCTTCAAACTCCACCTCGGTCTCATCATGTCTTATCATGACCTTAAGCTTCTCAGAGTTCACCTAGCCTCACCACCCCTAAAGGCGCGCTCGACATACTCAATACCCTTTCTCAGGATTCGGAAAGCCTTTCGATCGTTCTGCTTTCCAGCTTCCTCCATGTATCCTTCTCGAATCAAGTTTGACATAACGTCCCGCGCATTGCCGGGCATCGGCCACCTCGCCTGCCGATAATAGTTCTCGACATCTTCGTAAGTTAGATCTCTGTCCTCCCGCTTATAGAGATAATAAGCTATGGTGAGAAATTTCTCCCAATTCTTCTTAGGATTCAGGAGACTGGCGAACTCGACGAATGAAAGTTGCTCATCCACGAGAGGAGACCGCCTGCCTCGAAAGAGATGGCCCGATTCTTTGAGCTTTCCGAGAATAGCGTCGATCCAGCTTAGATTGGAGAGCCTTGATTCGAGAAAATCTTTATCGCCCTCAAGCTCGAGCTCCAATTCCCCAAACTTCAATCTAACTTTGTATGACATCTGTGCTTCTCAGAAAGTTAAACAGCTAATAGCTATTAAGGCTTATAGACCTAGCTGAAAATGCTTACTTGCGGGCAGTCAAGGCACTAGCTAAGCACGGCAAAGAAACTTGGAGAAAGGATCATGCACGGCCGCTTTGGCCACGAACCGCCTTAGAGACCAGTTGATATAGTCTTGCTCCATCAACTCTTCCCCGATAAACCTTCATGATATCTCCCATAATTGTTGAGATCGCCTTTCTTGGATTGGCTTTAACGAGGTTTTCATACTTTTCCAGAAGCTCTCTAACCCTGGCCTCCACTTCCTCCAAGCTGACAGGCTTCAGCCCAAGAGCGCTTATAGCGTCTTCAAGCCCCTTGTCAGGGTTCTCGGCAAGCCACTTTATGATCTCGGGGGCGGCCTCCTTTGCGACCACACCCTTTGAGACGAGCTTGAAGAACTTTAGCAAGTCTTCTTCCTTGACCAGCTCGACCTTAAATCCCTCTCGTTTCAAGCTTTTCATGTGCTCTACCAGTGTTGCTGCTATTACACTTGGCTGAACTCTCGTCTCCTCTACTATCCTCTCGAATAGCTCAACCTTCTCAGAGTCTATGAGCTCGTTCGCCGCCTGCCTACTTAGTCCGTACTTCTTCGAGAGCATCTCCGCGACCTCATCCAAGGTTGGTGGAAGCCTTCTTCTAACCTCCTCAATATACTCCTTCGGGAGCGGAAGAGGTGGGATATCTGTTTCCGGATACATTCTAGCCGCGCCCGGCCTCGGCCTCAGGTAGATCGTTGTCCCATCTGGTTTTGCCCCCCGAGTCTCTGAGGGAACGCCATACAGCGCCTCGATAGCCCTCTCTCTAACCCTCTCAAGAGCATCTTCGGCGCGCTTCCGCTCGGCGGCCACCAAGACCACAGCGTCAAGGTCGCCCGCGTCAAACTCTGCTTTCAGTAGCTTCACTTCCTCCTCCGAGATTCCATAGCCCGGAAGCTCATCGGTGTGAAAGATTCCCTCAACCTCGGACCAAGCTCTAGCCCTTCCCGCTAGCTCCGCTCCAAGCCTTATTCCTGGAGCTGCCTCGAGTTTTAGTAGACCGCTGAACTTGGGAAGCTTTAAGGCCAGGACGACGGCCCCGCGATCGATCTTCCTCCTCAAGATCTTTGACCTTGTCTTGGAGAAGATGCTTGTAACATCTTTTATCGGCTCCCGTTTAAGGTCATCCTCTGAGACACCCCTCCTGCTAAGCTCGTCCCGTATTTTGAGGAGATGTAGCTGCCTCATCACCTCAAGTTCAACGACCTTTGGAAGAAGATCCAGCTCTTGGACACCCTTTATTTCTATTAAGGCGCCATCCTTTATCGAGATGTTCAAGTCCTGCCTGACCGTTCCTATCCCTCTTTTCACCTTCTTGGTCGCTCGTAGGACTCTGCCGATCGCGTAAGCCACCTTATATGCCTCCTCCGGCGAGGTTATCACCGGGGCGGTGGAGACCTCTATCAAGGGTATTCCGAGCCTAGAGAGGTCGTAGTGGACTTCATGTGGCTTCTGCTCGAGTATCCTCGCGGCATCCTCCTCAAGGGTTATTGTTTGAATCGGTACGATCTTCCCATTAACTCTCAGTTCTCCGCCTAAGGCTATGACGCAGGTTCTCTGGAAGCCCGTAGTGTTTGATCCATCAATAACGATCTTTCTCATGACGTGTATCTCGTTAACGGGATTGGCATTCATCAGGAGGGCGACCATTAGCGCGACTTCAACCGCCTCCCTGTTGAGGTTATGCGGAGGCTCTTCGTCCATCTCAACTAGGCAGGTATTCATGGTGTCCGCATGATAGACTATTTTCCTCCGTTTCCGGGACTCGAAGATTGCGGCTGGATCTACTTCGCCGAGCTCGCTCTGAGCTTCTCTAAGCCATCTGACGAAGATTATTTCTTTTCCACCCTCTCTGTGAGTTGTCGGACAATCACAGAAGAGCTTATGCTGGGTATCGAGCTGCCTATGAATCTCAAGCCCAACTTTTAGACCGAGCTTCTCATAGTCTATCTCCATCAGCTCACCTCCATTTCCGATGGGAGGCTTCTCTCACCGAGCTCGCCCGCGATCGGGGTTAGCATAAGCCTTCTTATCTCGTCTAAGTCTCTAGCCCTTCCAAGGCACCATGATAGCTTGATGTATGCCGTCTCAGGGAGCATGTCGTCTAGCGGAACGACCCCCGCTCTCAAAAGGTATCTCCCAGTGTCATAAACCCTCATGTTCACCCTGCCGAAGATGCATTGGGAGGTCATTCCGACGAATACTCCCCGCTCGATGAGCCCCCTGATTGTTGGGATGAGCCTGTTACTTACATGCCCTAATCCGCTTCCCTCCAAAATAATCCCCCTACAACCCCTCTCGTAAAGGAGATCGAGAAACTCTGGAGGCATACCTGGATAGAACTTGACTAGAGCCGCGTCTGGAGAGAAACCTGGTTCAAAACGGTACTCTGTTGAGCCCCTCGGATTGAGGTTGCTTGAGTTAAGCTTGATCTCGCCCTCAACGACATAGGCTATAGGCTCACAGTTCACGGATCTGAAGGCATTCCTGCTGCTTGTGTGAAGCTTTCTAACTCTGGTCCCCCTATGGATCGCGATGACCGTGTCTGAATGCCAGGCGTGCATGGAGACGCATACCTCTCCAAATGGCGCATGTCCAGCCACTTTTACCGCTGCTATCAAGTTGGTCGCAGCATCGCTGGACGGTCTATCAGATGATCTTTGAGCTCCGACGAAAACTATGGGGATTGGAGGCTTCTGAAGAGCGAAGCTCAGAGCGGCGGCCGAGTAGCCCATAGTATCTGTTCCATGAGCAATCACGACTCCCTCGACCCCATCTCGTATTAGTTTATCCGCTTCCGAAGCCATCTTGTTCCAGTGATCCACGGTCATGTCCTCACTGTAGATCGAGAAGAGTATCTTTGCATCAAGATCGGCTAAATCTGCTAGCTCGGGGACGATCGAGAGGAGATCATCGGCCGTTAACGCAGCTCTAACGCCTCCCGTTCTATAATCTATTCGACTGGCGATAGTCCCGCCCGTGCTAATCACGACTACTTTTGGTAAACCTGGCTCGGCTGGAGGTCTCGGAGGCGGGACAAAGCTGGGTCTTTTCGCCGCTGCAACCTTCTTCACAAGCATCTTCTCCGAGACTTTTATCCCAATATTGTATCCGTTTGGGAGCTTAATCACGATATATCCGGGCTCAGCGAGCTCGTATCTCGCCATGAGCGTTCCTCGATAGATCTCTCCATCCACCCTAACCTCGATCTCATCTCCCACCGCAACCCCAGCGTTCTCTAGAAGCCTTCGAACTTCACCGGAATATCCTTGAAGCGTATCTTGATCGCTCACGATAGACAAGCCTGAGGACGAGATATTAAGCCTTAAGCTCTAGGGAAATGAATAATTACTTAGTCATAAGAATGGCTTAAGCGCCATTAAAATTTTTAAGCCATTACTTTCTGAATCATCCTAAATGGTGAGGTACAGCGTTCCAAGAAGAATAAGAGATGTTGAGCCTGAAGCTGCTTTTGCCGTCTTGAATATAGCTAAGAAAGTTGAAGCAACCGGTAGAAAGGTTGCGCACTTAGAGATAGGCGATGCGGGCTTCGATACTCCAGAACACATCAAGCAAGCCGCGGTCGAGGCTCTTAGGCGAGGGGAGACACATTATACGCCCACGGTCGGGATCCCAGAGCTCAGGCAGGAGATAGCTGAGAGCGTGAGAAAGGATTATGGTGTCGAGATAGACTGGGAGAAGAACGTCGCCGTAACAAGCGGATGCAAGCAAGCGATTCTCGCATCAACACTCTCAATACTCGAGGAGGAGGATGAAGCATTATACCCAAATCCTGGCTATCCCGAGTTTGAGGCTGCTGCAAGGCTCGCCGGAGCGAAACCTGTTCCCTACAGGCTCAGCATAGAAGATGAGTTCAGGGTTGATCCGGATAAGCTCGCGGAGCTTATAACCCCGAGGACGAAGCTCGTTGTGATAAACAGCCCTCACAATCCCTGCGGATCAGTTATGCAACGGGAGGAAGTTAAAGCGCTGGTAGACCTCTCCGAGGACCACGGCTTCTACATACTCTCGGACGAGGTTTATCGGCCCTTCCTCTTCGACGGCGAGCAACATTATTCACCCTTATCTGTGAAAGGGTCTCTCGATCGCATCATCATAGCTGATGGATTCTCGAAGCGCTACGCGATGACGGGGTGGAGAATAGGCTACGCGCTGATCCCGGAGGAGCTTATGCCTCAAGTCTTTAAGCTATTGAATGTGATGACCTCATGCCCGAACTCGATCTCTCAGCGAGCCGCCTTAGCAGCCTTGAAGGGCCCTCAGGATCCGGTGTATGAAATGAAGAAGGGCTACGAGCTGAGGAGGAATCTGGCTGTGGAGAAGCTGTCAAAAGTTGAAAGCGTGAGATTCGTTAAGGCTAAGGGTGCGTTTTACATGATGATAGATGTCCGTAAGCTTCTCGAAAAATTGAAGATGAATTCCGAAGAGTTCGTGAGAATGCTGATAGAGAAATACGGGGTAGCATTCCTCCACGGCACAGCCTTAGGTTCCTATGGGGAGGGATACATTAGACTAAGCTTCTCGGTCACAGAGGACAATATATCAGAGGGGCTAGAGAAGTTCAGGCAGGCTGTCAGCGAGATACTCAGACCCTAGCCGCCTCAAAGACTATCAATCTCCAGCAGGGCCTTCCAAGCCTATCGTAAACGTACTCCGCATCTGAAAGACTTGATATATAGTCCATTAAGTTTATGAGATTTCTGCCGAAGGGATAGGTGCAGTAATCGACCACGCGTGGACTCAATCCCACATCACGCATGAGTTTATACGCTCTCCCTATCCCGACCAGAGAAATTACCGGAGCCAGCAGCCGCCCGCCTTTCTCCAGATGCTCGGGAGCTTTCATGATAACCTTATTCAATATCATCC
>CAZILE010000002.1:0-23408 GCA_964540045.1 uncultured Nitrososphaeria archaeon
TAACGATATTCGGGAAGATTCTTGGGAGCGGAGAGTTTCCAGCCGGAGGATTCGGCGGTAGGAGGGAGCTCATGGAGTTGCTCGATCAGATTAAGTACCCTAGGGTTCACGAGCGAGCCTTTCAGGGCGGAACTTATGCTGCGAACCCTATAACGACCAGAGCAGGATATACTCTTCTAAAGGAGCTTGAGGAACATCCCGAGATCTACCAAAAGATTAACGGCCTGGGCGAGAGAGCTAGAAGAGGTTTGGAGGAAGTTTTCGCAAGATATGGTCTCGTAGCACATATTACCGGAATCGGATCAATGATAGGGGTTCATTTTACTCATGAAAAGCCTAGGGACGCGAAGACTGCCCAGCTCAGAAAAAATTTAGCGATGACTAAAAGTTTCTTCGCCCATCTCTTAGACAGCGGAATAATATACCTGACCCCTGAAAGCCCTCACCTGTTCATTTCGGCATCCCATACGAGCGAGGATGTTGAGAGATTGATCCAAGCAGCCGAGGACTTTGCCAAGAAGAATTCTATTCCCTGATGTATGGCCGGAGGAACGCCTTGGGAGGTCTTGCTCTCTTCCCCAGCGCCGCAGAGAGAGCGACGGTCAGTATGTATGGTATGGATTGGAAGAACTGGTAGGGGAGCTGGACGACGGTTACAAGCCATGCCTGGAGAGCATTCAGAAAACCGAAGAACATACAGGCCGCCCAGATCCAAGCCGGGTTCCAGTTCCCGAGGACCACGAGCGCCATCGCTATCCAGCTCCACTCCCCTCCAACATTCAGGTTGAAGGATCTTAAGTCTATTAGCGAATAGAATGCTCCTCCAACGGCCATCAAGGCTGATCCAAAGATTATCGCATAATATCTGACGGCATGGACCTTAATCAAGGATGAATCCGCCGCTCTAGGGTTTTCGCCGACAGATCTTATCATCAACCCCCACTTAGTCCTGCTTAGGATGAAGATCAACAGGATTGGAAGGAGATATACTCCGGCATAAACGTACGGGCTTTGATCTAAGAGCGGGCCTATGAACGGTAGCTCTCCTAAGATGCCTGGCTTCAGGGTTGGGGTAGAGGGAACTGTGGGCTCGACGAGGGGAGATCCTATTAGCACTCTATGAACGAAGTAAGTTAGGTTCATGGCATAGAAGGTTACGGCTATCCCTGAGATGTGTTGCTGATTGCCTAAGCTCACTACGAGGAGGGAGTGAAGGAGGCCGAATGCCGCTCCGACGGCCGCGGCGACTAAGATCCCCAGCCAGATGTTTCCAGAGAAGTATGCCGCCATGAAGCCCCATCCGGCCCCGGCTATCATTATCCCCAGGATTCCCAAGTTGACTACCCCTGTTTTTTCTATGAGCATCTCGCCGAAAGATGCGAAGATTATCGGGGTTGCGGAGACGAGGGTTAGTCCGATCATACTCGAGACAGCTCTCTCAATATAGGTTCCCTTTAGAAACGGGCTTGATAAGAAAAGCGCGGCGACCAAGACGATGGCATATGTCAGAAACGTGAGGATTCTACGATCGGGCTTAATGCCAATCGATCCTCGCTTTAACTTAAGCCTCTTAAAGCTTGAGCCGAGTCTAGAAGACTTCTTAATTCTCAGCTTGATCCTATAGCTTCCCAAGACTCCGATAACTAAGAAGAGTATGAGGGTCTGAGCTTGTATTAGGTCTGAGAGGAATGAGGGGACACCCGTGTTCCAGCTCATAGCATTTGCCCCGTTTATTAATATGCTGAAGAATATCCCCGCTGCGGCCGCCCCGAGTGGATCTAACCCGCCTAGCATTGCTATTGCGAGGGCTATCAACCCGTAGTTCGGGCCGACGAATGGTGTCATGTAATAGAGTATTCCCGTAACCTCGCATGCTCCAGCAAGGCCCGCCAGCCCGCCGCTTATGAATGAGATCCAAAAATAGATCTTGGATATGCTGAATCCCTCAAGCTCCGCAACTCTAGGAGCTGTCGCGGCGATGATCCAATCCCTTAGAACGGTTCTGTTCAGTAGGAACCATAAAGCTGCGAGGAGTATGAATGGGATTATCACCCCGAGGTGAAGTCTCGTCCCAGGAAGAAGTAGCGGGAGTTTAGCGTTAACACCTATTTCTTCAGATTGTGGATAAGTCGTGTAAGGCGATCTCATGGGCCCCGTTAAGAGCCCTGCGCAGATCTGAAGCATCGCGCTCCAGATCAATAGAGTAGTTAAGACTTCATCTTGGTTCCGGTAAACCTTCAGCCACCAGCTCAATAAGCATACAGCCGCACCCCCGAGCCATGCGAAGGCGAAGATCGTTGGTATTAGGAGTTGTGGTAAAAGCTGTTTAAGCTGGACGCCTAGATAGGCTGCTATAAGGCCGCCGGCGATGAACTGACCGTGAGGTCCAAGGTTCCAGAATCTTGCTCGAAAGGCTACCGAGACCGAGAAGGCGAGCATTATCAAGGGAGCAGCTGTAACTAAGATCTCCGCCGGGTTTTCGAAGGACCATGTTAGCAAATAGTAGTATACGGATGCTAGATCTCCCCCAGCCATCAAGACGTAAATCGAAGACGTCGCTAAGGCCAAGATAACGGCTATTATTGGTAGGCTGAGCCTTTTGGTGAGAGGTAGTGGTTCCCTTCTCTCGAGACTGAGTTCAAGCAACTTCAATCAACCCGCTTATCATCATTCCAAGTCTCTCAACGGTTATCTCTGAAGGATGGAAGGTTCCAAGTATCTTCCCGCCAGCGAAGGCTGAAACTCTATCGCAAACAGATAACAGCTCTTTAACATTGGGCGAGAAGATCACCGTTGTAAGCCCCTTCTGCCTCCGCTCGAAGACCTTCTCGAAGAATAGCTTAACCCCCTTTGGATCTAAGCCAACCGTTGGGTGAAGCGCGATCAGAAGTTTGTCCCATCTCCCAAGAACTCTAGCGATGTAGGCCCGCTGCATGTTTCCCCCTGAGAGCGTTTCGATGGGATTCTTGAGGTCTTTCGAGAGTATCTGGAACTCGTTGACGAGCTTTTCCGCGATTCTCCTCTTCTTCTCAGGATCTAGTAATAACTTATGCGTGAACAGCCTTTCGCTTCCGATTGTTAAGTTATCCTCAACGCTGACTCCGGAGATTAACCCGTCAAGTATTCTGTCATCTGAAAGAAAACCGACTCCACGCCTCCTCATTTCCGAGGTGCTCAATCCAGTTACATCTTCTCCAAATAAGATTATCTTCCCCGAATCAGGTTGCCTAACCCCGTAGATGCATTCCGCCAGCTCCTTTTCTCCAGCTCCTGGGACGGCCGCGATTCCATGGATCTCTCCCTCAAACACCTCGAGTTCCAGATCCTTGACCACCACTTCTCCACGATCATCTGCTACGGCGAGCCTCTCGATCTTCAGCGCAACCATTCCTCGAGCCTCTTCAGCCTTCTCCAGTTTGACGGGCTTGAAGTATTCGACCTCCTCGAACATGCTTCTCACGAGATCCTCGAGTTCTGCCTCACTGGCCCTAACTCTTGAGACTATCTTCCCGCCGGTCATCACTAGGATCTCGTCGGCGACATCCATTATCTCCGAGAGATCATGAGATATGACTATCGTTGTGTAGCCTAGCTTCGTTAAACGCCTTAGGTACTCTTTAAGCTTCTGTTTTTGCTGGATTGGGAGATAAGCTGTGCTCTCATCAAAAATTAAGATTGGTTTTTTCCCAACTTGATATAGCATCTCGCAGAGTATCAAAGCTCTAACGATTTCGAAGGATCTTAACTGGCCTATCGGAAGCTTCTCCACAGGTTGCTCTAAGTCGAGCTTAATTGAGAGCTCCTCAGCGATCTGCTCAGCCTTAGATCTCATAAACTCTAAGTCCGGCAGCAAGCTTGGATGGAGTAGAGCGAGGTGCTCTAGAAGGCTTAATGCTGGAGCAAGGCTTGGATGCTGCTCAACCTTTACAACTCCTGCCTCCGTCATCGCCTGGTGATATTCGCTTATCTTCACGCCGTTAACGTAAACCCCACCGCGGTCAGGTGTCAAGTATCCTGAGATAACATTCGTCAGGGTTGACTTTCCTGCGCCGTTGGGTCCGACAAGCCCGTAGATCCTACCGCTATCAAGTTCTAAGCTGACATTATCTAATGCTACGGCCCCTCCGATGAACGTCTTTCTAACCTCTCTGAGCCTGACCGCGGCGGTCAATGGCGTTGTCCCCCGAAGTCGACCTTACGCTTTTTTCTTTCTCAATCTTCTAGCTAGAATGACTATCACTAGGGCTTCGATCACGGCCACAACAGCTAGGATGTATGTTGCTAGCTCAAAGACTTGGAAGGCCTGCTGAGCCTGTGGGGTCTCGGCTTGCTGCAGCTCTGGCCACACCTTCTCAGGAGGTAGCTCAATTATTGGAATCCAGGTCATTCCGCTTCTGATCTTATCCTCCCACTCCTTGACTGTGTTAAGTATATCTTCGTTCAGCGGGTGGCTTGGCTCGCCGAAATGGTGAAATGAGGCCAGATATGAGCCGTCGAAGCTCATCCAGGAGTATGTTCCTAGATTGTCCGCAGTAAACGATCCGGATAGGACCCGCTCGAAGACCGTTCTCACGGTTGGACGCATATCCCAGATGAGACTCGTGATCGTAACCTCCGGAGCCCTAGAATACTGATCAGCCATGTTACCTATAATCCAGACCTCCTTACCCGCAGCGTGAGCCTCCTTCGCCGCCTCTTCAGCTCCAACCCTCTCCGCGAAGATCACGTCGACTCCATTATCGATCAGCGTTTTCGCCAGCCTTTTAGCTGTAGCGGGATGGTACCAGGGAGATTCTCCGGGTGGAATGTTTCCAAGCAGGTAGACCACCATGACCTTAACATCCGGGTTCGCGGTCTTAGCACCGTAGATAAACGCGTTAACTATTCTGTTAACCTCGTTTATCGGCATGGCCGCGACAACCCCTATCTTATTGTTCTTCGTTATCTCCCCTGCAATAAGACCTGCTAAGAACGCGGGTTGATGAAGCCAGTTATCAAAGACGGCGAAGTTCGGCGAAGTAGGAGAATATTCGCTCCCGGCGGCGAACGCGACGTTCGGGAAATCCTTAGCAACTCTCCTGGCGATATCCTCCTTCAAGAACGCGTCGAGGAACACGACGTCCGCAACCTTAGCAGCATCTCTAAGGGCAAGTTCAAACTCCTTTGGATCGCTCTTCCGGTCGACGAACTGGTAGTCAACCTCGATTCCCTTGGCCCTATATTCCTCAGCGACCGCTAGAATTGCCTGGTGGATTGCGCCATCCCAGGGCTCGCTTACGGGCGTCTGAAAAACTGCTCGGACGACGAGCTTTTTCTTTACCTCTTGACCTCCAACGGCCATCAAAGAAGAACTGGCAAGCATCAAGCATATTAGAACCATCGTTACTGCTAAAGCGAGTCTGCCCACCGCAAGATTTCTACTTCTTCGGGGCATATTGAATAACGCTCAACCTCTCATTTATACTTTCCGAGAAAACGGTCTCCTAGATATATTTCCTAAAGTTCGCCGGATACGTAAAAGTTAGGAAAAAGGCTCTCTGCGGAGAAGATTTTTAAGAACCCGCTGAATATCTCAAAAACAGCCCCGGTAGCTCAGAGGGAGAGCGCCCGGCTGAAGACCGGGTTGTCGTGGGTTCAAGTCCCACCCGGGGCAAATATACCATGGACTAATGGCGCAGTTTACTGAATCTCCCTCGTGGTGACCTCATCAAATTCTTGAAGTGATGCCTTAACATAATCTTCCTCGATCTTTCCGAGAGGAGTCAGAACATTATAGATCCTAGCTGGTATTCTTAAACTACTTGCTTTGAAGCCCTCATCTCTTTTTACTCTCTGCTTCTCCAAATAGATCTCTCTTCCAAGCCTTACCAGCTTATCCTCCGAGTAGCTGTAGCCGAGGCTGCTTAATGCCTCCGTAACTAGTTCTCTCTTGTAAATTCCCCGCGCGAAGAAGCATAATACAAGAGATGCTAAGATCTGCCTCCATGACTCCTCCTCAACTATTTTCCAGACGGCTTCCTTAGGCGTAGGTAGCTCTTCACCAGTGGAGAATATTTTCTGATCCATTGAGTAAGCTCCGGAATCCAGGTGTGAGTGCCTCGAGCCCACTGCCAGCGAGATGAAGTATAATGGGCCCGTAATGTAGCCGGCTGGCTCAACTTTGTTAAAGGCCATAGCGAACTCCTGTCCTCCATATTTTTTCGCTGCCTCATCCACACCCAAAGCGAGTGTTTCGTAGAATTCGTTCGGCTGCCTTACAATGTTCTCGATAGCCTTGAGATAAGCTCTCCAATCTCCCCATTCAAGGTCTAAAAGAGTCTCTGACTTACTTATCACGCCGCGCTTTAGGGCTTCGGTTGCCCACGACAAAACAACCCCGGTTGAGATCGCATCCAGCCCCCAATCCTCCACAGCCTTCAAAAGCTTGAGAAGCCCAAATCTATCATAGATTCCCAGGTTCGTTCCGAGAGCGTAGATCGGTTCGTAGTCATAGGATATGAACTCAGTCTTATACATGAACTTCTCATCCTCATACTCCTCTCTTATCGCCGCTAGGTGGATACAGGCGACGGGACAGGCTGAGCAGGCGACGCGGCGCGCTAAAACGTTTTCAACGAGAGCTTCTCCGCTTATCTCCCCTGCTTCCTCGAACCTACCCGAGCTGAAGTTCTTTGTTGGCAATCCTCCGATGGTGTTAAGTGCAAGAACGTTCTCTGCCGTCCCTAAGTCGTGATATTTCTTAGTTCCAGGCCCCTTCGTCAGCTTGAAGATCTTCTTGTAAACTTCCCTATACCTCCTAAGGTTCGGGGGCTTGTAGACTCTTCTCGGGACCACTACTAACGCCTTAAGCTTTTTTGAACCGAAGACAGCTCCAAGTCCCATTCTCCCGAAATGTCTGAAGGTCTCGACCATAACCATGGCGTATCTCACGAGCTTCTCTCCCGCACCACCTATTCTTAAGATGCTTCTGACTCCTGCTCCAGGAGTAACTTCACGAAGTATTCTCCCGACAGTCTCAGCGCTTCTGACCCCCCAAAGCGCTCCACCATCCCTAAATCTAACACGCTCAGGCTCGATTATCAGATAGACCGGCCGGCTGCTCGAGTTTCTTATAACGATCGCCCCATAGCCCGCAAACCTTATCGCCGAAGCAGATCTTCCTCCAGCATGAGACTCGGTGAAGAATCCATTTAGAGGAGACTTGAAGACGGCTACAGTCTTAGAGGCCATAGGGAATACTCCTGTCAAGGGGCCTACTGAGAAGATTATCGCATTCTCAGGGCCAAGCGGGTCGGCTCCCCTCGAAACTTCCTCCTCATACAGCTTGGTCGCCACCCCTATCCCGCCCAACCACTTGGCGAAGAGATCTTCTCGATTCTCGATCCAATAGCTCTTCCTAGCCAAGTCGATATACAAAACTCTCGACAGAGTTTCAGCCCACTTGTTCATCTCACATTAACCTCCTCCAATGTTATCACTTTATGTGGGCAGAACTGAGCGCAATACCCGCAATATACGCAGACTATAGGCTTCTGACCATCCTCATCCATCCTTATCGCACCTATATCACATGCTTCAACGCAGTGACCGCATCCTATGCATCTCTCAGGCTTTAAGAAAACTCCCCCATCACGCCTAACTAACAGTGCATCCTCAGGGCAGGCTCGAGCACATGGTGGATCATTACATGCCCTGCAAACCACCACCGTGAACCCCTTTTCAACTCCTCCCGAGCTTGCGATCCAGATAGCTGACTTCTCAAATCCAGTGAAGCCCAGCCTACTGGAGCAAGCAAACATGCAAAGCTGACACCCAACGCATCGATTAGCATCTAGAATGGCGAGCCTCTTATTCAAAGATCCACCCTTAAGAAATTTGCGCTGGATGTTAAAAAGTGTAGCCGCCGAAGGTTATGGCTGCTCCAGAATTTGCTCATCGTGATCTAAATCGTCCCTTAATCCCACGAGAACCACTACGTCTCCCGGTTTCAACTCAAAGCTTTCATTCGGATAATAATGCCTTTTCTCACCTCTAGTAACTGTGAGTATCAGGCTTCTAAGCCCTTTATCCTTTAGCTCACCTATAGTAATGCTCTTGCCCGCTCTGAAGGTTATCTGCCTTGCGTCTAATCCGCTTCTAGCCTCCGAGAGATCTTCGATCACCTCGGCCACGAGCGGCTCGAAGATATAGCTAGCTAAGATTCTCCCGCTAACGTTTGCTAGATTTACCACCCGGCTTGCTCCCGCCCTATAGAACAAGCTTTTCATGAGATCATCGTCACAAACGACCACGACCTTAACGCTCCTGCTGATGTCTCTGAGCCTGAGTATAGCCATGAGATTTCTACTGGGATCATCTTCGGTAAGAACCACAGCCTTAGCGGAGTCGATCTTAGCTGAGCGGTAGGCGGATTCCTCTAAGGGAGAGCCTACTAGAGCATTATAACCCGCTCTTGACGCTTCTCTCGCCTTCTCATCTTCCCTGACGATTAAAAGGACATTATACCCATTTACCCGAAGCTCATCGCAGACAGACTTTGAGATCCTGTTCCATCCCACCACTATTACATGATCCTTCAGCCTTCCCTCGCCTCCTAGAAATAAGAAGCCTCTAGCGAGCTTGAAAATGCTTCTCTCAGCCATGAGGCTCGCGATCGAGGAGACAGCATATCCGAAGATCCCTATCCCAACGAGCACAAGAGCCATATATATCATCTTCCCGGACGCGGTTTCAGGAACTATATCGCCAAAGCCGACGGTTGAGACTATTGTAACGGTTAGATAAAGCGAGCTAAATAGATCCAGTCTCTCAACCAGGTGGAAGGCGAGGGTGCCGGAGAGAATGAGTAAGCAGAGAGCCAAGAAGATTATCCAAAGTCTTTTGACGGTCTGCTCCATGGACATGCTCCACGGAGAGAATTATCGGCAAGTGCTTATCAACCTATCTCCTCCAAAAACCTTAAGCAAATTCTTTCAAACACCTGTCTCCTTAGGTTAAAATCCCGCTCAATGACACAACCTATTGTGGAGAAAGTCGAGCTAATCTCAGAAATCCAAAAGCACATTACAAGAGCAATGAAAGCGAACTACAGGACGCTGATATACTTAGCGAACTCGTGTATCGGTCGAGGGCTTATCAAAGCAGCTCTTAAACCAATCCTAGACGAGAGAGAGGATGCTTGCGTCCTGATGGTCTATAGGGAGAGAGGGGATGATACGGCCAGCCGCATTCTAAAAGAGCTTGAGAAAATTGATCTAAGCGAGAAGAAATATGATGACGTCGAGGAGCTTCTTGGAACTACTTGGGATGCTTTGATAATGGACGTTAATCATCAGATGAGGCCCAATGACCTAGGGATGCTCGTAGAACTTGTCAGAGGCGGCGGCCCAATAATAATGATAGGTCCCTCCATAAAGAGCTTGCAAAACTGGGTAACGGACTTTCATCTGAAGTGCGTAACACCTCCTTTTGAGCTAAGAGAGCTTAGGAAGAGATTTGAGAAGCGGATGCTCTCGAAGACTCTCGGAAGAGCTGGAACAGCTTACATCGACCTAGAAGATAGAGCGGTCTTTGGAGAAATACCACCTCCTCCCCCATCAAAGAAGGTTACAGAGCCTTTTGGAGCAGTATTCCCGCGAGAGATCTACGAGATATGCCTAACTAATGATCAAGTCTCCGCTTTAAAGGCGGCTGAAGAACTACTGCCTAAGAGGAGGTGGGCGCTGATCATAAAGGCGAATCGAGGAAGGGGGAAGTCCGCTGCTTTAGGCTTGATAGCCGCCGGACTCATGACCAGTAGGAGAAGAAGATTTAGGGACATCCTGCTAACGTCCCCCGAGCCCGAGAACGTTCAAACGGTCTTTGAGTTCGCTTGTAGAGGGCTGGATAGAATCGGCATATCCTATGATCTTAGAGAGCGGAACGGCATCCTAATCGAGCTTAGGAGCAAGTCCGTGAGAATGTTTTACCAAAGACCTTTACCCGCATTGAACGTCAAAGCTAACATAGCTTTAGTCGATGAGGCGGCTGGAATACCCGTTCCAATCCTGCTGGGATTCAAGAAGAGATTTTGGAGAGCAATATACTCCTCAACGATCCACGGATATGAGGGGGCTGGAAGGGGTTTCATCGTGAGGTTTCTTGGAAGGCTAAGGAAGGATTTCCGGCAGGACTTCGTCGAGATACAGATGAGCGAGCCAATAAGATATAGCTCCGGAGATCCTGTCGAGTCATGGCTATACGATGTCTTATTGCTTGATTCCGAGCCTGCCGCCTTAGAGGCGGATGAACTGAGGTTAAAGCCCGAAGATTGTGAGTATCTCGCGCTCGATAGGGATAAGCTCTTCACCTCCGATGAGACAATCCTAAGGCAGCTTATCGGGCTGTATGTGTTAACGCACTACAGAAACAGACCCAATGACGTTGCTCTTCTTGCGAATGCTCCACACCATATGATTAGGGCTCTGATATCGCCAAGCCGCAAGGTTCTAGCAGCCTTACACCTCTGCTTTGAAGGGGGTCTGGATGACGCGTTGCTGCGGAAAATAGAAACCCTTCCGAAGGGGCACATGATACCATCTGTTATAAGTAGATATTATCCCCATCTCAAAGGATTTGGAAAGTTAAGAGGAATTCGGGTAGTGAGAATAGCCGTTCATCCAGCCTTATGGAATAGAGGATTTGGGTCATATATCTTGGAAAAGCTCTCAGAAGAAGTTTCAAGAAGTAAGTTTGACTGGATTGGCGCGGGCTTCGGAGCAAGTCCCCAGCTACTAAGATTCTGGTTCAAGAACGGCTTTTATCCCCTGGCGATAGGACCCTTGAGGAATAAGGTTTCAGGCGAGTTCAGCGTCATAGTGGCTAAACCTTTAAGCTCGAAGGCGGAAAGCTTCCTCAAGGAACTGGGGAGAGAGTTCAGGTTAAGGCTGATAAACGGTCTGCCAGATCCATACTTCAACATAGACTTAGAAACCGCATGGCTCCTCCTATCAGAAACTCCTGGAAGCTATAAGGCTAAACCACATTTTAGGGGATCGCAAAAAATGAGGTTGGGATCATATCTAATGGACTATGTGAACTATGAGGGCGCATCGGACTCTATAAGATGCCTTGTTGAGGCCCATTTCCTGACCACGGTGAACAAGCGGATCAAGTTAAGCGAGAAAGCGGAAAAGCTTCTAATAGCGAAAACTCTTCAGGGGAGGCAGTGGGACCAGATCTCGAAGATCCTTAAGGATAAGCCGGAAAACCTGATAAGCTTGATGAAAGAGACGGTAGTTAAACTCGCAGATTATTATCTTTGAGTTTCCGCTGCTATGCGTGGCCAAGCGAGAAAGCCTACTTCCTCAATAATATTTGGCTGAGAATTCACGCGAGTTGGATAGCTGAACTCTCGATAAACTATATCCTGTATCATAGATTATATAGGGATGATATTTATCTAACATATTTCGACCCTCCTCTAGAATTGGATATAGTATCGATGGCGATTGCCATCGGCTTTCTCCTATCGTTTCTGATGGCGGTAGCGTTAGGAGGAAATGACGCGGCAACCCCTTGCGATACCTCGGTTGGCGCTAGGGTTCTGACCGTTAGGAAGGCGGTAATCTTATTTGCGTTATTCGCTAGCGTGGGAGCCTTGACTCAAGGCTATATGGTCATGAAGACTATCGGGAAGGGCATAGTCCACACGATAGACCTCCTCGGAGTTATCATAATAATAGTGTCAGCTTTCATGTGGATAATGTTCTGCAACTATAGTGGGCTCGAGATATCAGTAACGCACTCAGTCATAGGGGCGGTGATGGGATATGGGCTGGCAGCATATGGAGTAAGTGGAGTGAATTGGGATTTACTTTGGAAGGTAGTGCTGAGCTGGTTTTCTTCACCAATCCTCTCGGTAATCCTAGCCTTCACTCTTTACAAGCTCATCATTAGAGTAGTTAATGAAAAAGAGTGGGCTACGAGGATTATGCCCATGCTTCTAGTGTTTTCCTTATGCTACTCGGCCTTCGCATTCGGCACAAACGATATCGCAAACGCTACAGGAGTTTACGTAACTGTTAGTGAAATAGTCTTCGGAGGCATGCCTGAGCAAGGTATCATGTTTCTTCTAGCGGCATTAGGGAGCTTGGGAGTCGCCGTCGGAGGTCTACTCTTAGGTACCAGAGTGATTGGAACAGTCGCGTTCAAGATAACGAAACTTGATCCCGTCTCCGGGTTTGCCGCAGAGCTCTCAAACGCTTTCGTAGTCCATATGTTCACAACGATTCCCTACTTCCTGATAGGTTACGGTCTCCCCATATCGACTTCTCTAGCCAGCGTAGGAGCGGTAATAGGTGTAGGGTTAGCAATGTATAGATCGGCCGGCATTAATAAGAGAACCGTGGCAATCTTAGCTACGGCCTGGATGGCCTCAGTAATCTTAACGGCAGTCATCAGCTATATACTCTACACGCTACTCTACCCAATGGTGGGTCCAATACTTAAACCGAAGATTTAATAGTGCTTGAAAGAATTATCCTCTAGGCGGAGGTGTTTTGGCTGTTTAGGGGTCATCCTGCGATCTGGATAGGTAGAAGAAAGCAGAGAGAGATTCTAAAGCTATCGGGAAGGCATCTCAGCAAGATAATAGAGTTGACAAAAAATTTTCATGCCTTCGTTGAAGCTTTCTCCACAAATAATCTCAACGATTTGAAGAGATGCTTCGAGGAGATATTCAGGCTCGAGCGGGAAGCAGATGATGAGAAGGAGAAGATAATTTCGGAAGTTTCAAGGGGGCCATTCCATCCAATGGATAGAGAGGATCTTCTTAGGCTCGTCATGACCATGGACGACATAGCGGCGAATGTTAAGGCAGCATCTAGAAAGCTACTTTATCTAGATCCAAATGAGATCCCTGAAAATGTGAAGGTCGACCTGATCAAGTTAAGCGACCTAGTTTTGGATATAGTCCTGAAGTTGGAAGAAGCCTTAACAGCGCTGATTGATGGATCTGAGGATGTTTTGAAGAAGGCCGATATGGTCGAGAGAAAGGAGGAGGAGATAGATGAGTTTAGGTCAGAGTTTATCATGAAAGTTTTGAGGTGGGGGGATGAGATGAGAAAGATTAGTAGCCTGTTAATGCTGAAAGAGGCTATCGAAAATTTGGAGAACTCTTCAGATAAGGCTGAAGATGTTGCCGATGTGATTAGGGGGATCTTCGCCATCAGTCCTCGATAGTTCACTAGAGCGCTAAGCAATTTTTCATAATAAGCATGGCCTCTGAACGTTGGTTGAAATCAACTACTGTCAGGGGGTTCCGTTCTTAATCTTTTCTATTTTTAAGAGCTTCTTCTACGGCCTTCTTAACGACCTCACTTCCTATCTCTCTGAACGCTCTAACCCTAAGATTAGGGTAATCCCAGATAATTCTACCACCAGAGACCGTGTAGGGTGCTTCTATCCTAACTAGATCTCCCTTCGAGAGGGCTAGATGTTTCACAAAAGCTTCATAAAGTATGGTGTTAAGCTCGCCCGCAGCCTTAGCAACTTCTCTACTATTAATCTCCCCAGACTTCACCTTCTGAGAGAGCTGAGCGAAGAGAACCCTTCTAACCCTATCTGAGTAAGCACCAGCAAGAACTATGCCCGTTCTCAGGACCAGCTTCTTCTCCGCTCCTTCGTTCATCAGTAGATAAACACTACTACAGGCTTATAAGAAATGAAATCAAGCAAATGCGGAAGCCTTACATTCTTCCTTATCTTGCATCGCTTATGGCCATCCTCCGAGAGAGAGATAAGAGGTTTCTCAAATCAAGGTTCAAGAGAGAGCTTAAGGAGAATGTTAGGCTACTAGTCTTCACCCAAGAATTTGAATGCGAGTATTGCACCGAGGTTAGAGAGCTCGCGCAGGAGGTCGCGGAGCTAGATGACAGGATTGAGGTTAAGGTCTACGACTTCCAATCTGATAGGGAGGTTGCTGAAAAGTTCGGAGTAGATAAGATCCCTGCGTTGCTCGTCTTCGGGAAAAGGGAATATGGAGTCAGATTTTTCGGAATTCCAAGCGGCTACGAGTTCATGACCCTCATAGAAGACATAATTTATGTTTCAAAGGAATCGACGAACCTTTCTCCAGCGGTCAAGGAGAAAGTCAAGCTAATAGATCAACCAGTACATATTCAAGTATTCGTTACGCCGACGTGCCCATATTGTCCAATTGCCGTCAAGACGGCTCACCAAATAGCAATAGAAAACGGTAAGGTGATCGCAGATATAATCGAGGCGGTTGAGTTCCCTCATCTTGCGAATAAGTATCAGGTGATGGCCGTACCTAAGATAATCATAAACGATAAGTTCAGCTTTGAGGGAGCGGTTCCCGAATCCGTCTTCGTTGAATACATCCTAGCAGCGATAAAAAGCTAAGCTTAAACCAAGGCTTCATCCATAACTCTTCTGAGAGATGTCCCTCTCTAGGATACCAATTAAGATTGAGATCGAGAACATCGGGTCATTTGATGGAGAGCTGATTAGGTTCTACGCCCCCATGACCGTGAGAGATCTTCTAAAGATACTCCCGATAGGCGGCGCCGTAGCCTTGTGGGATTACGCCATATACTTCCAAATAGGTCTTTCGAGGGGTGCAGAGAAACCTGTTAATCGCATTAAGCCTGGGGACATTCTATATTGGCCTCCTGGAGATTGTATCGCTTTAGCTTTTGCTGAGGCTTCTCCACCAGCTCAGGTGACGAAAGTAGGAGAATTTAAAGGAGATTATGATAGGCTGAGAGCTACGAGGCCTGGGTCGAGAATAAGGATGTTGAAGTTGTGAATCTACTTCTTCTTTACCTTCTCCTTCTTCGGCTTGATCTCAACGAGGGCTTCCCTGATAGGTTCATAGATCTTAAGCTTCCGATCCCCACAGACGAGCCTGAGGTATCCTCTTTCAACCAAATTCGAAAGAACCTTCTTCGCGATTGATATCCTAATCTTAAACTTCTCGGCGAGAAGGTTCGGCGTCAGGTACTGCTGAGCTTTCACGAATTCTAAGACTTCTTCCATTGGTGGTGGGATCACGCTCGCTACGAGCTTCTCTCGAAGCTCCGAGCCGGATGCCTCCCCTCTGCGTAGAGTTTTCCTTTCAAGCTGACTTAAGGTCGGCTTCTTCGGGGGCACTATCTCTACCTCCATGTCCACGCACTCTCCAGACCTCTTAAATCTTTCGAGGGGAGCCTCAGCGAAAGGATCTAATCTAGGTCGGCCGGATAATGCGTGGTGTGAGGCTGAAAGATTACTTGGCTGAGCATCTCCCGAGCATTTCCCGAAGTCTTCTACCTTCTCACGCAAAGCTCTTGGGCCGGATTGCGTTACTCAGACTAAGACCTGAGCTTGAGGATTATAAGCTTAAGATTGGAGCTCTCACAAGGCAATTTTATGCTGTGAGAGCAGTTTACTTGATCCGGGGGGTTGAAGGAGTTGAGAGGCGCCCGATCCTCGAGCTTTTATCCGGTGAGCCCGTTAACGAGATTGTTCACCGAGAATATGGATGCGCATTTAAGCTCGATCCTATGAGGCTCATGTTCTGCTTAGGAAACAGCTTTGAGAGGCTCAGGTTGGCCGGCCATGTCGGTAAAGGCGAGGTCGTAGTGGACATGTTCGCTGGAATCGGGCAATTTACGATCCCCATGGCGGTTCTCTCAGATCCCGAAACGATCTATGCCATAGAGATAAACCCCGACGCATACCGCTACCTGCTTGAAAACATAAAGCTGAACCAGGTCGAGGAGAAGGTTCAGCCGATCCTAGGAGATTGTAAGAAAGTTGTGGGAGAGCGGCTGGAGGGGGTGGCAGATCGGGTCGTAATGGGGTACTTCGGAGGAACAAGCGAGGCTCTGCCAGCGGCGCTCAAGGCCCTGAGACCTGAAGGAGGAGTAGTATACTTCCATGATCTGGCCAGGAGGGGGCTTGAGGAGGAATTTCTGAAGATAATTTTAAGGAAGACTGAGCAGCTCGGATATGAGGTTCGGCTGTTAGGGTGGAGGAGGGTTAAGAGCTATTCGAGGACTCAGAATCACCTAGTAATTGACTTCTTTGCTATGAGATGTTAGACTATTATACTCGCAGCATTGGCGATCCTAGGCCACCGCTCCGCCGCCTCTCTCGCCACAGGACCTTTGATCTCAGTGGCCTTCAGATCTCCTTCAGGGGTCACGAGCACGGCGGCGGTATCCTCGAACATAATCCAGGTTCCATCAGGCCTTCTATATGGTTTCTTCTGCCTAATTATTACCGCGTGCGCAGGTTTCTTCCTCAAGTCTATCGGCCCCTTCTTCACCGTAACCGATACTAGATCTCCGACCCCCGCACATGGATGCTGTCTCCTTCTTGTTTTAATACCATGAACCTGGATTATCTTAAGTAGCTGAGCGCCTGAATTATCTGCACATGGGAGAAGAGACCCGACATTTATAGTTCTAGGTACATTCGGCCTGCGCTCCAAGATTCCGACAGCGGCGACCGCTCTACTTCTCTTAGACATTCTCCACCCCTTCACAAATCTTGGGAAGCTTTAAAGATAAAGATCATCTCTCGAGCTTCTCTATAACAACAAAGCTGACCGTCTTACTTATAGGCCTGCACTCAGCGATCCTGACCTTATCCCCCTCCTTGACATCAATACAGGGCGGCAGGTGAGCCGGTATATTACTTCTCCTTCGCTCATACCGCTTATACTTCCTAATGTAGTGGAGGTATTCCCGCCTAACGATCACGGTCTTCGCCATCCTCTTCTTATAGACGGTCCCGGTAAGTATTATCCCTCGAACCTTAAGGTGGCCGTGGAATGGGCAGTTTGGATCGTCGCATTCTCGCTCAGGAGGCTTAACGGGAATTCCGATGTTCTTCGTTACCATGGCTCATAATCACCTTATCTAACTCCTGCTGAGGATTCTGAGCTAAAGCCTCCTAAATAACGTTTTTACATCTCTTAAAGGCCTGCCTAAACCCTTTGAGAAGCTTCTCATAAGCCTCCGAAGGATCTTTTACGCTTAGGACGATCCTCTCAAATGGGCACATTTTCCCATTCCGGCCTTTAACAAACTCTACGAGCTGGTTATAACTCACTTCAACTCCTCCTTCCTTAAGTGTTCTCAGCCCGCTAGCGCTCACCACGTCCGCGTGCACAGCTCTCACGCTTTCGACCACGCAGACCACTGCTACGGCTTTTCCGACGATCCTGTCGGCTATACTAGAGTGTCTTAAGATCCTGGGATTCTCTAAAACTATTTCTGCCAAGTCTTTTAATCCATCAGAGAACCCTATGAAAATTTCTTTTCCGTTCTTCACCACGACTAAGTTTGCCGCTCTCTCCTTCAGAATTCTCTCCGCGATTTCGAGGTCTCTTAATGCTGTTGAATTCTCTAACCTTTTCTGAGAGTCTTCATGCTTGCGGTGGGTCACCATCTTCTCAGCCTTTTCTTCAGCCTGTCCTCAGGTCTGCCGACTAAAATTTTTCCCTCCACCAAAACTTTTTCGCCTGATGGAAGCTCAAACTCGAATAGGTGCGTGTCCTTTGGGAGGCTAACGATCCTTCCATCGTCCTTTAAGATCTTTAACATGTTTCTACTCTCTCCGACCACCTCACCCACATGAACATAGTCGCCCTTAATCGGTCTCGCCTTAACTCTCAGGCCCAATAGCTCATGCCTCGGCAGGTTTCTCGGAGTCAGGGTCCTGACCTTCAATTTCTAAAAGAAGGTTGATTAGGATGCTTAAATCTCGATCGGCAAGTCGTAATCCAATAAAGCTATAGATGAGCTGTCGGGATCATAACCTATCGAGATCCCTTTAATATTCACGCCCTCCTCAGCCGCTTTCTTGATAAGGCTGCATAGCCTTGGATCAGCATGATGATTCAGTTTAAAGCCTATAACATTTGGAACTGCGGCAACGAAGATTAAGAACACCGTTGCGCCGCTCTTGACAAGCTTCAGCATCGCTTTTAACTGTCTAAATGCTCTAGTAGATGGGCAGTCTGGGTAAGAGGCGCAACCGTCGAGCCTAAGTATCGCGCTCTTGAGTTCGAGAAAACACTTATCAGATTTTCTCTCAACGAGATAGTCTGCTCTCACATGGTTTATGCGTACGTCCCTCTTCGTAATTTGATATCCGATTAGCCAGGGTATGAAATTTTTCTTAAGAGCACTTTCAAAGCTCTTAGCTTGGAGAAGAGTATCAAGGACGGCGCAGAGGCTGTTATCTCTTACTGCGAACAGCCTATACCGAAGCCTTTTGGGCTTCTTAATCGGAATACAGAACCCCATTCTACCTCTTTCAATATACTGTTGAAGCCTGCCGGTGTTTTGAAGGAAGGCTAAATCCTCGGTTTCATCAATCTCTATCTTAACGATGAATTTGTTAAGCCTTTCAAGTATCTTACACTCGCTTGCCGCGGGAATCTTGATTAAATGCTGAGCGCTACTTTTCACGTTCGGCTTCTCCGCCGCTCAAGCCTATAAGTCCTCTTACCCCGGTCTTAATCCTTTCTAAGTCAGCCTCACTCGCGGATCCTTGAAACTCTATTGCATCCAGGATTTTAAATCCCGCTTTCGATAGGACTTCAGAGATGCTCTTCGCGGCCACACCCGCCCAACCATACGAGGATATCACCAAGACAGGCTTAGGGGGAATCTTTTTGGAGATCAATCTCACCACCTGCTCCACAAGAGGATAGACTCCAGCCTCATAAGTTGGCGCCGCTATTATGATCGCCTTCGAGTCGATCGCATCTCCGATAATGTCGACGAGGGAAGCGTGCTCTAGATCATTAAATCGATAATATGCTACCCGGCATCCAAGGTTATAGGCTTCTTCCAATGCTACTTCAGCCGCCTTCTCGGTTAGACCATACATGGACCCCGATATGATCAAGATCTTATTTCCATCGGGCTCCCCTCTCGCAAGCCTCCTGTAATAATCGATTATCACTTCCGGCTTCTTTTTCCAGATGAGCCCATGAGCTGGAGCAATGATCTTAGGCGAGATTCCAGCTCTAGAAAGTTTGTCTATATTCTTGATTATATGAGCTCTATATGCTCCGATAATTGCGGCTACATATTTCCTAACCGATGGGAGGTAGTGGGAGATCACTTCCTCTGAATCGTCAAATATCGCTTCAGGAATTGAGAATCCTCCGAAAGCATCCCCGGAGAGCAGGAGGGATTCTTCTTTAAGCAGGGTCATAATCGTCTCAGGCCAATGGAGCCATGGGGTATGAAAGAACTTTAGAGCGAGGCTTCCTAGCAATAGATTTTCGCCATCTCTTATGGCTCTGAATTTGACATCAATTCCGTAAAGAGTTTTCATCATATTTTTGACGAGCGGATGTCCCAAGACCTCGGCCTTGAATCCGTTTTCTTTCAAAATTAGGCCAAGTGATCCGCTGTGATCCGGCTCCATGTGGTGAATTATCACATGGGTTATGTCCTTGACATCAACTAAGCTTTTCAAGGTTTCTAGGTGCTCATCAGCATACTTCTTCTTCCAGCCATCGATCAGGATCACTTCACCCTCGTTTATCAAGAGATAAGAGTTGTAAGTTATCCCGTCCTCGATTTTCCAAATGGCTTCAAAATATCGTATTTGATCGTCATCAACTCGGAGGAGATATAGGTTCTTAAGGACCCGTTCTACGTGGGTTTTAAGCAAGTAAAGCACCACGCATAAAAAATAGATATGATATTTTTCGATTCACTGGGTTGATTTCCAAAGTCCGTGAATGTTACAATATTCTCTGGCACTAACTTTTCCCGCTTCTACTTGAAACTCTGCCTCTGGCTTCTCTCCTGGGCTCAAGAACTTTCTGTATACTCGGTTATTAGCTATCAATTCAATCCACTCGATATAATGGTTTTGCTCCATTGGATGGGGGACTGATCCAACCTTAACCCTTATCCTGGTCTCAGTCTTCTCAATAACCGGGACGTGTTTTTCTAAACCGATATCTTCAACTTTCTCCTTAAGCAGGACCATAGGTTGGCCGCAGCAGACAAGTTGGCCTTTTCCTGGATGAAGTACTTCTATTATGTTCCCGCAGATCTCACATCTATAAACTTGAAGTTTCTCGGTCAAATTCAGAGCCTCGTTAGATCTCCTCTAAAATACTTGCGAAAAAGTCGTGGTGCTCTTCTTCCTCCCCAAGTATCTGTTCGAACAGCTTCGCAGTTGTCGTGTCGCCTGCTTCTCGAGCCTTCTGGATTATCTGCTTATACAGCTTTATTGCGCCCTCTTCATCTTTCACATCCTGCTCAATCATCTCCTTCAACTTCTCTCCAACGTTTATCGGAGCTGGCTCGGTTGTAGGCTTTCCGCCCAGATACGTTAATCTCTCCGCGATGAGCTCAGCATGTTTCATCTCAGCTATCGCTATGGTCCTTAACTCCTCCTTCACAGCAAATCCCTTGACTCCTCTCCACTGCACATGTTGCCACATATACTGTATCGCGACTTGAAGCTCCCGAGAAACCGCTTCATTTAGCATTTTTAAAAGCTCTTCTGACGGCATGCTCAACATACCTCATAATACATGCGATTTTAAAGTTTCTTATAGCAGAACCACCAGTCGAAACACTCGAACTCCCCAGCTCTCGCTTTCTCCAGCCTATCTCTTGCGGCCTTTTCATCACTAGCGGGCGGAAGTATCACTTTATCACCTATCAGCTCGTTGTTTGGCCAATTGGCGGGTATCGCAACCTGCTTTCCATCAGAGACTTGTAACGCTCTGACGACCCTTAGAATTTCATCCATGTTTCTCCCAACTTCCTGTGGATAGTAGAGAACTGCCCTAAGTATTCCTCCTGGATCTATTATGAAGACCGCTCTAACCGTGTTCGTTCCTTTGCCGGGGTGTATCATTCCCATCAGCTGAGCAATCTTACCCTGATCATCTGCTATTATCGGAAACTCTATCTCTACTCTAAGTTTCTCCTTTATCCACTCAACCCACTTAATATGGCTGAACACCTGATCTATGCTCAATCCGAGAAGCTCGCAGTTTAGCTCCTTAAACCGACTATATCGCTTTTGAAATGCCACGAACTCGGTTGTGCAGACCGGGGTGAAGTCTGCTGGATGGGAGAAAAATACTACCCATTTTCCGCGATAATCGTCTGGAAACTTGATCTTGCCGTGGGTCGTTTGAGCTTCGAAGCTCGGAACTTTCTCTCCTAGAAGGGGTATTCTATTCTGCTCCATTTTCTCACCTTATTTTTCGCAATATTCTTATTATGGTTGGAAAAGAAAAATATTATGGTTCGAATTTCGAACTCCGAACTAGTAAAGCTGCTGATCGAAGACTCGCGAAGATCATACGTTAAGCTAGCAAAGATCTTGGGAGTTACGGAGGCTGCTGTTCGAAAAAGAATTAAGAAACTTGAGGAGATGGGCGTCATCCGCGGCTACACGATCGAGGTTGATCCGAAGAAACTCGGCTATGAGCTCATATGCTTCATAGGGTTAGATGTCTCTCCAGAGAAATACGTGAAAGCCATTAACAATCTCAAGGACAAGCAGGAGGTGGTAAAGCTTTATTCGACCAGCGGAGATCACACGATCCTCGCTGAATGTTGGTTCAGAAATTTAGAGGAACTTAACAAGTTCATAGAAGACGTTGAAAAAGCGCCTGGGACTACTCGAGTCTGCCCAGCGATAGTTCTCCAAAGAGTTAAATGATATTTTATAGCTTTATCCCGCGTTCTCTCAATATCGTGAGTATCCTCGCAATCCTCCTTCTCATGTTCCTGATTTGAGCGGTCTTCTCAAGACCTCCACCAGCCACTGTTCTGCTTCTAAGCAGGACGAGCTCTGCTCTAAGCCTATCTAGCTCGCTGATAAGCTCTTCATCATTCTTATCTCTAAGCTCCCTCACTTCCTTCACCACTTTCAGCCACCTCCACTTTTTGTACTTCGGCCTTCTCCGGCTCAATTACGCTTATCTCCTCGGGCATGGGTGCGTCAGGCGGGAATATCTTGACCTTTACCCCGAACACTCCAGGCTTGAGGAGGATCGAAGCCTTACCAACCTTGACATATTTCAGGGCCGGTTCGCCGGACTTAGGCATTATCCCGGCTGAGAACTTCTCGGTTCTATGCCTCGCTGATGTGAGCTTTCCACTAATCTCTATCTCGACGCCCCTCGCCCCCGCGTCCATTATTCTCCTCAGGGCCCAGAAGGCGACTCTTCTATGCCTAACGCCCCGCTGGAGGGCTTGAGCGATCCTATAAGCCATGACTTGTGGGCTGAGCTCCGGAACCTCTATCTCCGCGACTGTCACGTTAGGGTTCTCCACCCCAAACTTCTTCTCAAGCTCCTCCGATATCTCCCTGATAGTCCTACCCCTAGGCCCAATAACCCTTCCAGGTTTCATAGCATAGATCGTAACCCTCGTTCCCATCGGAGTAAAGGCTATGTCAACCCCTCCAAATCCGGCATTCTTAAGTCTCTCAGCAAGATACTCCTGGATTTCAGCTTTCTTCAGCTTACTGCTCAAAATATTTCTAACAGTCGACATACTAGCCTTTCACCTCCCCGACCACCTCAATATGTACGAGCTGTTTATCATATGGCGTTGACCTGCCAAAAGCCCTTGGTATGAACTTCCTAATTTTCCTAGCCTTATGAGCGGCTGCGTGAACTATGACAACTTCATCCGGGTCAAGACCCTTAAAATCAGCGTTAGCCTCCAGGCTCTCCAGGAGCTTGAGCATCTGTCTCGCAACCTTCACCGGGTATCCTCCAGCTCCCTTCGTCTGAGAGTGGTGAGCTCGATTCTTCTTATATCTCCGATAAGGTATCATCCGCCTCATCGCTATAACGTCTTCCATAAGCCTCCTCGCCTCGGGTATCGTTAACCCTATTATCGCCCTGCATACCTCCCTAGACCACTTCGGCGAGACATCAATCTCCCTTAAGCTAGCCTTAACAGACCTAGTCTCCTCAAGCTCCTTAACCGAGTACTCCCAATGAGGCATTTTTCCGCGCACCCAATCTTTCTCGTCCTTCTCCTTAAAGCGGAGTCTCAAAGCTGCTATTTAATCTTTGAAGATACTTAGTTTAATGAAGAAATTAATTAAGGTATACAAGCTCCTTCTTTTAGGCGTTGACGAATTATGAAGATCTTAGATGCGCTTTCTTCTAAAAGCCCGCTGTCGGAGCTAGATTTCCTTGATAAAATTAGAAGAGTCTTTGAAAAAGCGAACTTACCAGAGTATCTTAAGCTACAAGATCTAAATAAGGTTCACCTCGAGGCGATAGCGCACTTTGCGCTGGAAGAGCTTACCCCAAAGGAGCGAAAGATGTTTTATGAAAAGTTCCTTGAATGCTTGAGGAATGAGGGAAATGAGCTTCCGAAGAAAGTTGAGAAGAAGATAGTTCT
>CAZILE010000003.1:0-22431 GCA_964540045.1 uncultured Nitrososphaeria archaeon
ATCTGGTTAGGACGAGCTTGAGATATAGGCCGGACTACCTCATAGTCGGAGAGGTCAGGGGGGAGGAGGCGTTCGTCCTATTCCAGGCCATCGCGACAGGGCATGGAGGTCTCTCAACAATCCACGCTGAGAGCATAGAATCGGCTATGAAGAGACTCGTGAGTCCTCCTATGAACATACCGCCCAGCCACATCCCCCTTTTAGACGCTGTGGCGCTTGTCGAGCGAGTGAATCTGCCGAGACCGATTGACGGCAAGACCTACGCTAGAAGAATACGCTATATATGGGAGGTTGTGGACTACGGGAGATACGTGACGATCGCTGAGTGGGATCCAGCCACGGACCTGTTTAGAATAAATCTCTCCAACAGCGTCGTTCTCGATAAAATAGCTGCCAGGACGGCTAGAACAAAGGAAGAGATCTTAACGGAGATCGGGCTACGTGCGCAGCTTCTAAGAAAGCTCGTTGAGAACAAGATTATAGAGGTAAGGGACATAGCAAAAGAGATATACGGCTATTACTCGAACCCGGAGCAGATCTTGAGGAAATATGGTATTGAGGTTGAATTGATCAGCGTCCCGGTGAGCGAGACTGCTCCAGTAAGAGAAGAGGTCGAAGCTGTCGGAGCCGAGAGCGCTCCGGCGTGGAGTGGAGGGGAGGATGAGGAAGACAAGATCGCGGAAGGCATTTTAGAGATTCTTAGAAAGCATGGCGGCTCATATCCTCTTTGGAGGATCTTTATCGAGTCCCCGGTTTCAAAGGTAGCGGTTTTCAAAGTACTGAAGAAGCTTAGAGAAAGTGGTAAGATAGAAATGTCCCGATCAGTGGTAAGACTTATGGAAAGCTGAAGTCATCTAGCGCATCTTCAAGTTTCTCTTCTCAATTATGTCCAGCAACAAGTTCACTATCATCAGCGCATTCTCCCTATCTAGCGCTATTGTTGAGCGAATCGGAATCTCCGGGGGAACTTTGAGGTAATCTCTTATGGTCTTTTCAGGGATTCTATCCCTTTTATCCGCTTTGTTGGCAGAAATCACATGCGGTTTATCTGGAAAATTCTTTCTGAAGAATTCATAAATGTGCGCGGCGTCTAATAGACTTCCTACATCCTGTGAATCAATCATGAGTATGTATCCATCCATTCCCGTGGCTAGGATTCTCCACATAAAAAAGAACCTTCGTTGACCTGGCGTTCCGAAAAGCCTTACGCGTTTCTCCTCTAGCTCAAGTAATCCGAAGTCTAGGGCCACGGTCGTAGTAGACTTAACGGTCTCAACTGAAAGCTTTCTATCTGATTCCAAGATTTCCCCACATAATGTTTTGATGAAAGTTGTTTTCCCGGCATTAAACGGTCCTGTTACAAGAATCTTAAACGTCTTCATCTTCTCGACGGGAGATACGCCTCTAATGCCAAGCTTATGAATCCCAGGTTAGGTTCAGGTCTTGTCAGAGCTGCTAGATAATAGTCTTCATATCTTCTCACGAGAAGATATCGTCCCTCCTTAAGCCTGACATCTATGCTATCAAAACCCCCTGAGTTTAACAGCTCTAAAACTGCTGAAGCCGACCCAAGGATCGCTGAGCTTGCTACCGCAATATAATCAGGCTCAAGGTCGATGCACATACTATGCATTATGGGCGCTCCCTCTTCAGATATTATCACTATCGCTTCAACCCAGTCCTCGCAGCTTTTCATTAGGTCGTCGAGCAGAGACTTCATTTCTTGATTTGTTATAGGTCTCAATGAGCATCCCTCCTCATCTTCAGTTAACCCTCTCTAGACATCTTTGTAAATTTTCTTTCATGTAGGACGAATCCTTTGTTGATTTCACGCCATCGATCATTAGTCCATATGGATCCATAACCCCCAACTCTCTCGAACTCAATGATTATGTTTTTAGCATCGTTTTAAGCATAACGTTTTCATCGGATTCAGCTTTCTCAGATAGCTTTAAGCCTATGACCGCTGCGAGGAGCCCGAGGGCTATGAAGGCAGATGGTATGATCGTAAAAAGATTATTTTGAATGGATCACTCAAGGTCTGATGTTCCTCTCCTGCGGCTAATGAGCTAAGGGGAATCTCAAACTAGCGGGTGCTAGCCGCAGTAATCGCCTCAGCTTTCTCACCGGACAGCTTCCCCTTTAAGCATCCAGGGTCTGAGGCTAGGTAATCACCGAAGTAGGCGTATGCTCTGGCTCTACATCCACCGCAGATGTATCTAAACTCACAGGATCCACATGGCTGTTTTAATAGATCTTTGTTCTTAAGGTCGTTTATCACCTTATTGTTTTCCCAGATCTCCCAAAGCTTCTCTTTTCTCAAGTTTCCCACAGGTATAGGCATGAAGACGCATGGAGTAATGGTTCCATCGGGCTGAATTGCCATGTAGATTCTTCCAGCACCGCATCCCCCTATAAACTCGGCGACCGCTCTAAGGGTCTTGCTCTTCGGCATTGCGAAATGGGTTGGAAGAACGTCCTCTCCATGACTCATCTGCCACGAGACCCGGGCTAGCTGAGGAGCCGTAGAGACCACTTGAGTTTTTGATCTAATGGATTCTTGGTATATTTGCTTAAGCACCTCTTCTCTCTCCTCCGGAGTCAGGTCCAGCTCCTGAGCTTCTCTTCCCCTGCCCGTTGGAATAAAGTTGAAGAAGATCACTCTGTTGACTTCGAGCTCCTCGCCCAGCCTCACCATCTCACGGATCTCATTCTTATTTAATCTGGTTACGGTCATGGCTATGCCCGTTGAGACCTTTCTCCCTCCGAACCTGACGACATTCTTAATACCTTTCACCGCCCGCTCCCAAGCGCCTTCAACTCCTCTGAATTCATCATGCTTGCTGGGGTCCACGGAGTCCAAGCTTATCTCCACGTATCTTAGTCCCGCTTGGATCGCTCTGCGAGCGAAGTCCTCGTTGGCAAATCTGATGCCATTCGTAGCAACAGCCATGTAGATCCCCTTCCTAGCGCCCTCCTCAACGATCGGAATGAAGTCGGGGTGGATCGTAGGCTCCCCGCCGCTCAGCGCAATAACGGGTATCCCCATCTCGTCAACCTGCTTGACCACCTCTATTTTCTCCTCCAGAGATAATTCTCCAGGGCTTGGATTCGGTCCAGCACTCTGATAGCAGTGCTTACACTTTAAGTTGCACGCATTAGTGAAGTTCCATACCACTAAGAAGGGTGCGGCTAGCTTCTGAGGAACAGTTACGCCATATTTTAGCAAGCTTCTAAAAACGAGTTCAAGCCCTCTCCTTACAGCTGGATCCTTAATACCCTCCTCGAACTCCTCCTTACTCATGCGCATAAGCCTTATGGCGGCCTCGAACAGTAGCTTACAGAAGTAGTAATCCAGCATGCAACTGAAATTTGTATGCTTTTCCTCATTATTGACGAGCATTCTAAGGACGTGTTCAAGCCTCGTTCTCGCGCCGCTCGGATCTTTTTCTAGGAGCCTTCTAAGGACCGCCTTCCCAACTCGGCTTCCGAAGATGCTCCTAGCAATCCTTAAGCTATCGATCTCAAGTGACAACTAAAAGACCCCCATGCCTCTGGATCAGTGCTCATGAATAAATTTTTACCCACTTAGCCCAAAAGGCTTTGGGGGAATGAATTAAATTATTGAGCAGCGGTATGTAAGCTTGCTTGATGGCCCATTCCCTTGGGCAGGAGGCTAGACTATATGCTCAGGTCGGGGAGAAGCTTATTGAATGTCTCGTCTGCGAGCGTAGATGCGTGTTGAGAAGCGGCGCGACGGGGATTTGCGGGAACTATGCGAACGTTGATGGAAAGCTGCTTCACAAGGGATACGGGCTGCTGAGCGCGGTCGAGAGCAGGCCAATTGAGATCAAACCCTTGTTTCATTACTGGCCGAATAGCACCGCGTTGACTTTCTCAGGATATGGATGCAACTTCTACTGCCCGTGGTGCCAAAATCATCACCTAAGCTTCTCCAAGCTTCCTTCAGACGCTAATCCTATTCCACCCAGCCGCTTAATCGACCTCGCGATGAGGAACGGAGATGAGGGGCTTTGCGCGAGCTTTAATGAGCCTGCGACCTTATTCGACTATCTTCTAGACTTGTTTGAGCTAGGTCGGAGGCGCGAGCTTTATGGCGTATTGGTTACGAACGGCTACTTCACGGAGAAGGCTTTAGAGTCGCTCATAGACTCGGGAGCAGATGGATTCAGCATAGATATCAAGGGTTGTCCAACCGCTCGCGGAGCCTTAACCTCGATAGATCACCTTAAGGTCTTCAGAAATGCTAAGAAGATCCTAGATCTGGGGGGCCACGTTGAAATGGTCTATCTCGTGGTAACGGGATTCAACGATCACCCAGAGTGCGCTGAATGGATCTTCGAAAAGCATCTGGATCATCTCGGCCCCGAAACCCCGCTTCACATCAACAGATATTATCCGGCGAACTTCTGGAAAGAGCCATCAACCTCGTTAAGCAAGCTTTTGAATTTCAGAGAAAGAGCGTCAAAGATGGGCATAGAATACGTTTACGTCGGAAACGTGGGTATGCCTGATCTCGAGACGACTTCTTGCCCTAAATGCGAGAAGCACCTGATTGTAAGACATTTCCATCGAGTTGTCTACTATAGACTTGATGGAGATAAATGCCCCAGATGTGGTTACAGGATAACTTTAAGAGGAAAGTATATCGAGAAAAAGACCGCGTAAACAAGGCTTTTATACTTGAGAAAGAAATTATACAGTAATCAGGTATGCTTAGATGTTTTAAGCCCGCTCGCAGAAGGTGTGGAGTAAGCCCAATACTGAGCGCCGCGATAACCTCAGCGATAATCTTGGCCGCAGGTCTTGCGATATATCTAATCATGACGGCTTTTTCAGGGGCATGGGCTCTAGACTATCAGCATAAAATCGATAGAAGTATAGCGAAATATCAGTTAGCTTTATCCATAGATTATGTAGAGCCTATCTCCAGTGATAGTGTGAAGGTTTGGGTCCGCAACTATGGAGGAACTGAAGCGGTGATCCTAGATTCTTATGCCTATCTACCGGAGGCGGCTCCCAGTAGTGGCCACGGATTCTCGATGAACGCTACAGTTCCCGCGAATGGGGTCGTAAGCATGATCATCCCTTGCTATGGATGCAGTGGCGAATTAAATGGAAAATATCTGGTAGTAAGACTTTACGCTATCCCAGGGCGACTCTACGATCCAGAAAAACCCGAAACCTACGCACAGTTTGGCCAATATTTCACCCTTAAAGTGAAAGTTCTACAACCTTAGAGGCGGTGGAGAGACACTTTTTATACGCGTAACACCGATTTTTATATGAGTGGATGCGTCGAGCCTCTAAAGCTGGTATTAGCGAGGTAGTGGCAACGGCTATACTTTTAGCTATAACGCTTTCTCTCGGGATTTTTGTCTGGAGTCTTTCCGCTGGCTGGTCCTTTACGTCATCTATAGAATATTCTCGGGAGACTGACGAAGCGATCGCTCAGCTCCAATCGATGATAAACGTTGAGTTATCTTACATGGATTATGGTAAGTGTATACTCTATATCAGGAACATCGGTAAAACCGATATAGAGATAAACAAGATAGAGATCCATCCGGAAGGCGAGTCAAGCTGGGATCAAGTCTCTTTCACAAACCTCCTAATAAGTAGAGATTCCGTGAGAAGAGTAGAGGTGAGTTCAGGTTATTGTAATCCGAGTTCCGGGAAAGCGGTTAAGCTCATAATCTATTACACTGCTGAAAGGGTTGCTGATAATCCGGGTAAGTATCTTAGGCTCCCGCATCTCGTAGCGCCGGTAACCCTAAGTCTCAGCGGATACACAGTCGGAGAATGGTGTCCTGTAGGCACGATCCCGAGATTACTCTATCTCTCAAGCGGTAAGGAAGATTGGGATCTTGATGGAAGAGAAGGATTTATACTGTTTTCGGGGATGCTGTCCTTCAATGCTAAAGCTAATAGTGGAGGTCTCAGCCTGAGGCTAAGCAACGGCTCCACACTAACTGTGGACTTCGATAAACAGACCCTCATCTACATAAAGTTTGATCATGATAGCCGCCGATATCCCACAGATGGGTTAGTCTCAGTATTAAAATCCGAGAAAACGGTCGAAATAAGGGAGATTCATGTCAAGTATATATCAATCCAAAAAGCTGGTGAGACTGAGCAAATAATTCATGACGTGATGGTAATATCTCTGAACGCCGAGTTGAGGGACTGGGGATCGACGGATCTAAACTTCAACTTCGAGTTCCACGGGGGATGGCTTGATGTAAACCAGCCGACTGGTAGTAGTTTGCCGAGCGGTGAAGATGGCTCGTGGCACCTGTACATAATTTATGAAAAAGGTACTGACAAGGACATAGATTTTCATATGAGCTTTTCTTCTGGCGGAGTCATGCTCGATTTTATGATACAGCATGGTAGGGGGCTCCTTATAGGGTGCGTCTAGCTGAATCGCGTAAGAGTAGATGGAGCGTTTCAACGGTTCTAGGCGCTGTGATCCTAGCGGCAATAGTGTTTACCGTTCTCATCCCGCTTCTATTCTTCATCCAGAACACGTCCCTTCTATATTTCCTTCAAGTGTCGGAAAGGAATAGAAGAGAACTTGAGAGGATGCAGGAGGATTTAGAGGTTCATGCGACGGTCTTCACAGGAAACATGAAGCCGTATCTATTGATCGTTAATAGGGGGGTCTTAGCGGTAAACATAACCAGGATTTACATGATGGATAGCAGCGATCAGCTATTCCTACAGGACACCTCCTACGCCATCCCACCCGTATCGCCAATAAAACCTCTCCCACTATCTTTCTTTCCATCCCTAGCCTACTACAAGTCATATGTCTTTCAAGTTGCAACAGAGCGGGGTAGAAGCTACTCAGCTGCCGAGAAGCCGCTCGTTCTCCTAAATCCACCGTATACCCTCCAAGTAATGGTTCTGAATATGAAGTACGATCACATATACGAGATCAGGGTTGAGACGAGCGAGATGGCGGTAGGAAGCTCGATGGTCAAGCTCGGATGCATAGCTGGAGTAGATTCATGTGTCGAGTCATCCTCCCTAAATTACTATGCCTCGATTTGGAACGAGAATCAGACATTCTTCTTCAAGCTCCTGCCGGGAAATTATAGCATAACTGTTAGAGAGCTTGAGTGGAATGGAGCTGCATGGGAGCAAGTCAACGAATATGGTCCAAGAAGTGTATTAATACTTGAAAACGCGGTGGTGATATTCAGGCTACCCTACAACGTGCCAACGCCGATAAGCGACATAGAAAATGCCTTTAAGATTTCGATAGATGCTCCGTTATCAGTTCTCACAAATAGGGATGGTGATAAATATCAGACCGTAACCGTGAATGTAGGTGTTAGGATAGGTCTCATAGCATCAGCAAACGAGTCTCTCAGAGACCTAAGGATAAAGCTAGAGGGAACCAGAACGTATAACCTCGAGGACTATAACATATACCCCTGCAGCGGTGATGGATGTAGTTACGGCATAATTGAGGTCGAGAGGCTGGCTCCGGGAGACAACATGACCCTGAACTTCAGACTAGAGCTAAATCCAACGGATGACCTAGGCGGAGGATACGTAACTCTCCAAGCAAGCTTAATCGAAGCAAAAGGAGAAATGACCGGACAAACATATGGACCTGTTTATTCGAATGAGGTAACGATCTCCTTATGTAAGCTCACGCAATTAACCTACGTGAAGTGTTTTTACCTATTTGGTATAGGAGATCCCGATTGTAAAGATGAGTGTTTGGCGGCGGGATGTGATTGGAGGGGCGACGGCGACGATGGTGTTGGCATGTGCGTATGCGAGACTAACGTATTCCCACGGTGTGCTCTACCGTAATCGAGGCTTGCCGGATATTTTGCAGAATGTTCTCGGAAGAAATATGAATGCAGGTTTTCCTCTATAGGTTTATGAGTTGGTTAATCAAGTTCATGGAGGACTACGATGCCTAAAGTGAAGTTCGAGAAGATCTCTCCAGCGGATTTCTTCTATCGGAACAGGGATATCGCCGGGTTTAGCAGTCCTTCTAGATCGCTTTACATGAGTATAAGGGAGCTTGTGGAAAACTCACTTGACGCGGCTGAAGTCGGCAGAATACTTCCCAACATAATTGTTGAATTATCTTCTGAAGGAAACTCCGACGAGGGAACTGACATCTATAAGCTTCGAATCGAGGATAATGGGATCGGAGTCGCCCCAGAGCATATTCCAAAAGCTTTCGCAACCGTCTTCTATGGAAGCAAATATGGTTACAAGCAGAGCAGGGGGACGTTTGGGCTTGGTGGAACCATGGCTCTCCTTTATGGCCAGATAACGACGAATAAGCCGGCGACTGTTATCTCGAGCCAGGGGAAATCTGAGGCACATAAGTTTGTCCTGATGATCGACATCGTGAAGAACGAGCCCAAGATATTCAAGCATGAAGTGATCGAGAATGAGAAGAAATGGCATGGAACGATAATAGAGTTCTACCTTGAGGGAGATTACTCAAACAGTAAGGCCAAGATAATCCAATACTTTAACCACACCGCGATGGCGAATCCTCACGCATCCATAATGTTCATAGATCCGAGGGGAAGGCTCTATTATTACCCGAGAGCTGCGCGCGATGTTCCGGAGCCACCGCGAGAATCGTTACCTCATCCAGTTGGGGTCGATGTCGAGACTATGTCAAGGCTTCTGGTGGCCACGAGGGAGAGAACGATGCTCGGGTTCTTAATGAGGAACTTCCAGAAAGTCGGAGAGAAGACCGCCAGAGATATTTTAAGGCTCGCCGAGATACCTGAGAATAAGAGCCCAAGAAGGCTAAGTCATGGGGAGGTTACAAGGCTCGTAGACGCGATAAAGAAGTATGGGAGATTTAGAGCGCCAGATCCATCAACTCTGAGCCCGATTGGAAGAGAGCTCCTCGAGACCGGGATCCGCACCATGCTAAACCCAGAGTTCCTCCGCGTCGTTGTGCGCCCGCCGTCCTCATATTCAGGATATCCCTTTGCAGTTGAAGTCGGATTAGCTTATGGGGGGAGCATACCTCAATCAGATACAGTTCAGCTATACAGGTTCGCGAACAAGATTCCACTACTATATGATGAGCGCGCCGACGTGTCTTGGAAAGTGATCACTGAGCGAATCGACTGGTCAACCTACAAGGTTCGCTTTCCAGCCCCCCTCGCGGTCATCACGCATATCTGCTCTCCCAAGATACCGTATAAGACTGTTGGCAAAGAGGCTGTGGCCGATAGGCCTGAGATCGAGAAAGAGCTCGTAGCTGCGGTCAGGGAGGCTGCGAGAGCTCTCAGGCTTTACTTAAGCAAGGTTGAGAAGCGGGAGATCGTTAAGCGGAAGCTAGATATCTACGCGAGATACCTGCCTCTCATTGCTAAGTATTCGTCAGAGCTCGCGGACAGGGAGAAACCTCCTGGAATAGATAGGCTGCTTAGGTCGCTTGGAATAGATAAGCAGATGATGGAGGAGGCGAAGAAGAGAGCTAGGGAGAAGCTTCAAGAGCTTTACGCGGAATAAAGCCTCAAATCCTAAAGGTCTTCTCTCTAAGCCTCCTAGGCCGAGGCTAGATCCAATTTTTTTATCGCACTACTCTTAATAAGCTGTTTTTCCAGCTTAAATTATTGCTCGACGGCTTGAGGTGTTGGCGATGAAGATAGCTTTAGCATATAGCGGCGGCTTGGACACAACCGTAATCTGTAGCTGGCTTAAGGAAAAGTATCGAGCAGAGATAATAACCGTAACGGTTGATGTCGGTCAGCCGACGGACTTCAAGGTCATCGAGGAGAGGGCCTATGCTGCTGGATCTTCAAAGCACTACTACATCGACGCTAAGGATAGGTTTGTAAACGAATTCATTTCTAAGGGCATAAAGTTCAACGGGCTCTACGAAGGGGAATATCCTCTATCAACTGCTCTCAGCAGATATCCAATAGCTGAGGAGCTCGCCCGAGTTGCCCGCGAGGAGGGATGCGACGCCGTCGCTCACGGATGTACGGGAAAGGGAAACGATCAGCTTAGGATCGAGGCAACCCTATCATTTCTTCTCCCCGATGATGTTCGGATCTTAGCCCCCGTCCGAGAGCTGAACTGGAGTAGGGATGAGGAGATAAAATATGCACTCAGCCGCGGACTTCCAATAGAGATTAAGGAAAGTAGATTCAGCATAGATGAAAACCTTTGGGGGAGATCGATTACCGGAGCTGAGATCGAAGATCCATGGGCCGAGCCGCCTTGGGAGGCCTTCAAATGGGTGAAGCCTCCGAGTTCTTGGCCTGAGAAATCTGAAGAGATAGTAGTCGGGTTTGAGTCGGGCGTTCCCATCGCCTTAGATGGGAGGAGGATGACGCTGAGGGAGATAATCGAGGAGCTGAACGAGAGAGCCGGAGACCACGGTTACGGAGTGATAGACCACATCGAGGACAGGGTGATAGGACTTAAGAGCAGGGAGGTTTATGAGGCTCCAGCAGCCTTAGCTCTAATAAAATCTCACATTGATTTAGAGAAGATGATCCTCACCGGAAGATGCCTAAAGTTTAAGGCGCTCGCGGAGAGAGAATGGGCGGAGCTTGTCTACGCAGGACTATGGTATCATCCCCTTCGGGAGGCTCTCGATAAATTCGTCGACGAGCTTGAGAGAGATGTCGTCGGAGAGGTTAGGATTATTCTGGAGAAGGGGTCTATGAGGATTGCCGGCCGCCGCGCTGAGAGAAGCCTCTACATCAAGGAGTTGATAACATACTCTTCTGAAAGCATGCTCGATCAGAAGGCTAGCGAAGGTTTCTCGAGGATTTGGGGAACGGAGGTCAGGCTTCAAAAGTTTCTTCGAAAGCCTGGCTACCGGGCCCTGAGAGAAGCTCAGCATAAAAAGGAGTCCAAGTAGCTCTTCCAAGCGGAGTTATCTGCTGAGCTCCTTAAGAGTGGCTGAAATTATTTTCGCCCCCTTAAGCAGATCCTCGATGGAGATCTTCTCAGAGTTTGTGTGGGCTAGCCTTGAGTCTCCTGGCCCGAATGCCGCTATGCTCTTGGTAAGCTCGGCTAAGACGTTCATATCGCTCGTCCCAGTCTTCTTGACTATCCTGGGCTTTACCCCGCTTCTGATGCATCCCCTGATCAGGGCTCTGACTATTCCGGAGCTCAGCTTAACCTCAACTGGAGGCGTTGCGTCCACGATCCTGAGCTCGACTCCATGGTTTTCCGCAATCCTAGTAACTTCATCCAAGACATCCTTAACCTCGATGGAGTTTGGGAACCTTATGTTTAGGTACGCTTTGGCCTCCTCTGGAAGCTTGCTCGGCCAGTCTCCGGAATTCAGCATAGTGATCGCTGAGGTCGTTTCATCATAGCTCGATCCTCGAAATCTTGACCTTATCTCACTCAAAAAGCCTAGCATCTTATCCAAAGCGGATTCGCCGATATATGGCGCGGAGCTGTGGCCTCCCCTAGCTCTCACGCGGGCTTCAGCGGTTATGCTTCCCCTATAAGCTATCGCTATGCTGAGCCCCGTTGGCTCTCCGATAAGCACGTGATCAGCTCTCATCCCTTTCTCCACCAAGTATTTTGCACCCGCTCCGTCGAGCTCCTCCCTAACAAGCCCTGCGACGATAACTTTCAAGCCTTTAACTTGCCCTGAGGCCATCCAAGCTCCCAGAATGTAGGAAAGCAGAGGTCCTTTAGCGTCCACAGCCCCCCTCCCATAAACCGCCTTCCCATCATAAGCAATTTTGAGCTTCCCCGGAACCGTGTCCAGATGGCTTGCGAGAAGAACCACGTTACCCTTACCATAATGTGTGAAGAAGTTCCCCACATCATCCACATAGCACTCCTCGAAATCCAGCTCCCCGCACAGCTCTTTCAATACTCCGTGAAGCTTTAGCTCGCTTCCAGGAGGGGTGTAAATATTCAGAAGTTTCGCTAGCGCTTTCGCGACCTGCTCTCGATCAAAGATCTTCATCTTTCTGCTCACCTTCGAAAGACGATCTAATTAACCAGCTGTAGCCCGCTCCTCTTCAAGCAAGAGGCTCCTTAAGAGTTTCATTAAGCGCTTTCTCGAGATGCTCCACATCTTTTTCCGAGATCATATAGGGTGGTAAGAGCCTGAGGACCGTCAATCCCGCTCTGAGGGCGAGCACTCCTCTTCCCTGGAGCCTTTGAATACATGGAGTAGGATTCCTCTTAAGTTCGAGCCCCATCATGAGCCCTAATCCCTTAACCCTCCTAACTATTTTCTGATTTTCGGAGGCCACGATTTCAAGCGCTTTCCTAAGGATCTCTCCAGCTCTCCTCGCCTTCTCCTCCACCTCGTCCTCGAGTAGAGTTCTGATCCCGCCCTTTAACGCAGCGAGAGCGACCGGGTTTCCGCCGTGGGTGGAGCCATGTGCGCCAGCTTCTATCCTCTCCCCGATCTCCTCCCTGACCGCGGTTAAGCTCACCGGAAAACCTCCGCCTATACTCTTTCCAGCAACAAGTATGTCAGGCTCAACCCCCGATCTCTGATAAGCCCAGAGGATACCCGTCCTCCCAAACCCTGACTGGATTTCGTCCACGATCATTAAGGCGCCCGCCTTCTCACATTGCTCTCTAATCGCTTTGAGGAACTCCGGCGACGCGATCGAAAGTCCTCCCTCCCCCTGAATGGGCTCCACTATCACGCCTGCTGTCTCCTCGTCGACTGAGTGCTCGACCGCCTCCATATCATCATAGGGGAGGAACTCGATATCCCATGGAAAGGGGTCATAATTCCGCCTATATCTCGGATTCCAGGTTACTGCGAGAGCCCCCATGGTTCTCCCATGGAAGCTGTTGATAAAGGAGATGAACTTACCTCGCCCTGTCGTTCTCCTAGCGATTTTGAGCGCCAGCTCAACAGCCTCGCTTCCAGAGTTCAGGAGATAAAAGTAAGTTAAGTGGCTTGGGAGAATCTTTTCAAGCATCTTGGTGACCTCTTCTTTTATCTCCGTATCAAAGACCGGGGATGCGACCATGATTCTATCCAGCTGTTTTCTAATCTCCTCAACAACTCTTGGGTTCCTATGGCCTAGAAAGGCTACTCCATGACCGGTGTGGCAGTCAAGGTATCTCCTACCACTCTCATCCCAGACATACTGCCCCTCACCCTTAATTATCTTGAGGTTTCTCGGCGCATAGAACCTCATCAACTTAAGCATTCTAACCCCCTCCAAGGCTCCGTCTATTATCCGAAGGCAGTAATTAGGGTTACCTCCTAAACCGTGCCACAGTCTTCTGAACAATCAGCCTAGATAGATCGACTCCGGTTACGCCGGCGACATTCTTGTACTGCGGGATCCCGTTGATTTCTAGAACCATATTCTTAGAGTCCTCCTCTATGAGGTCCACTCCGAGAACTCCGCCGCCGACTATATCTCCAGCTCTTCTAACGAGCTCGACCTGATCCTCCGTCAGGTTTGCAGCAATAGCCCTTCCGCCCAAAGCTGTGTTCGTCTTCCATTTCTCGCTAACCCTGTAGATCGCTGCCGGAACATCGCCCCATACATAGCATGCCCTGATATCTCTTCCAGGTTTTCTCACGTATTTCTGTAAGTAGTGAATCTTGAAGTGAGGGCTCTGCATATTCTCCCTGAGCTCAAGTATCTCCTCCAAGCTCTCCTTGTCGAGCGCTCTGGCGATCATTCTACCCCAGCTACCATAAATGGGCTTCACGACAAGCGGGTAACCCAGCTTCTCGGCAGCCTTGAAACATGCTTCTCTGCTGAAGGCTATCGCGGTCTCTGGAACCGGTATCCCGGCTTCCGCGAGCTTCACCGTGGTGTAGAGCTTGTCTTCGCAGCCCAAGATAATTTTCGAAGAGTTTATGACAGGCACTCCTTGTTCCTCTAAAATTATGGTTGATGCTAGAGCTCGGTAAAAGCTCACGCATCTCTGGAAAGCTAGGTCTACGTCGAACTTGTTTCTCCTGCTGATCCAGAATAGGTTCTTTGTAACTTGGATAAGCTCAGCCTGATGACCAAGATCTTTGATCGCTCTAATCAGGTCTTTCTCTTCCCATCTGATCAGGTCGTAGATTATCCCTATCCTCAGAGCAAGCCACGCCCCTTATTTCAACCCATTCTCTCAAACCCATTATTATGAGTATTTTCCACAGCTATGACCGAAACTTAAATAACTTTCCTCTTCAGAAAGGCGGTAACGTTTATCTCAGGTTAATCACTGTTCTTGTTTGCTGAGAATAGGAGGCGATATCATGCTAACGCAGAGGTTTTTCAAGGTATGGCTCGTTGGAGCGATTGATGAACACGTTGTGAAGAAGCTAAAGGAGAAGCTTTTTGAAGCTCTATCTAAGGGTAAACGGGGAATAATATTCAGATTCTATATCTCTGATGCTGACGATCGCTCTTATCTTGAGGTTATGAGGCCGGTTCTATTGGAGAACACGGTGCTCAGCGTGCTGATCGAAGAAAGGCAGATCGCAGATCTTCAGAAAGATCTAGCCGATCTAAGCAGCGGAGAAGAAGTGGTCCTCTTGATTGGAGGTCGATCCCCCAATCTACCAAATATTCCTGAAGATGTAAGCCTAAGAATCGAGGAGGTGAAAGACAGTGCATGAAGGGAAGTTCGAGATCATTCTTACGACGGATCGAAGTATGATGTCGAATCATCATGGCAAAGAGTTTCTGGGATTCATGGCAACTGGCCCGGCGATAGGGATGCCCGAAAAGCTTTGGATGTGGATAGCGTGTCCGAAGATGAAGACCGATTCCATGGGAAGACCTTGGCAAGCACCCTATGCTCTCAGAAAGCTTGAAACATTACTTCAGGAGAAGGGATATAATGCTGCAGTGATAGATCCGGACTATGTTAATAGATATCTCGAAAAGGCTAAGATCTTAATGCTAAGCCATCACGACTACTTTGCTCTATGTCCCCCCAGTAGCGAGTGGTGGGTCGTCACGAAGAGAGAGCCCGTGAACGTTAAGAGCTTCCGAAGCTTCATGAACAGTCTTGAGATTGCGAAAGCGAAGAGACAAGGACTGAAGATAATCGCCGGCGGTCCCGCAGCCTGGCAGTGGCTCTATAGGCTCGATCTAATGAAGAACTGGGGGATTGACACGGTCGTTGATGGCGAGGGCGAGCGAATAATCTTGGATCTTGTCGAAAAGGTTTATGCTGGAGAGCCTCTTCCAAGATACGTCTTTGTCGGGCCGAACGACGTGCCGAGCGTCAAGGAGATACCGGTGATAAAGAGTCCCAGCGTGAACGGCTTGGTTGAGATAATGCGAGGCTGCCCACGAGGGTGCAAGTTTTGCTCTGTTACCCTCAGACCACTTCGCCATATCCCTCTAGAAATTATCGAGCAGGAAATTATCGTTAACGTTAGGGGTGGAGTCAGGTCGGGAATACTCCACTCGGAGGACGTGCTTCTCTATGGTGCAAGAGGGATCAGGCTTAACCCCACCGCGGTGATAAAGCTTCACCAGATGGCGAGAAAACATCTAAAGATAATAGGATGGAGCCATGTGAGCTTGGCCGCCATTAAGAACGCTGAAGAGGAGCATAAGCTGATCTCGAAGATCATGGAGATCATTCACGAGACCGGGACTCAAGAATATCTGGGAGTTGAGGTCGGCATCGAGACCGGGTCGGTCAAGCTCGCGAAGAAGATAATGCCCGCCAAGTCCGCTCCATATGATCCTGAGAAGTGGCCTGAGATAGTTGAAGATGCTTTTGCAATAATGCACGAGAACAATATAGTGCCAGCCGCCACCCTAATTTTAGGTCTTCCAGAAGAGACCTCTGATGATGTCATGAGAACAGCAGAACTCCTAGACAGGCTTAAGCAGTACAGGTCTCTGATAGTCCCGATGTTCTTCGTCCCGATGGGGGTTCTTAAGAACAAGAACTGGTTTACGGATGTGGAGGTTAGGGACGAGCATATCGAGGTTATGCGGAGATGTCTCTGGCACTCTGTCAGATGGGCAGAGGAAATAATCGAGACCTTCTATCTCAGAGAGCCTTATCATCGTCCTCTAAAATGGCTTCTAAAAATGTTCCTAGGATATGTAAAGAGAAAAGCCAGAGAGACTGAGAAAAAGCTTGGGCTAATGCCCTTAGAGGTCGAGGTTGCTCAGAGGGCTCACTAAGCCTTCTACTCTCCCCAATCTTCTGAGACTTCTTCAGCTTCTTTCAGCCTCATCTCGCCATTTTGATCAACTTCTAGCTCTAGCTGAGCCCCGCACTCCTCATGCTCGAAAAGCTCTCCAGGCAAGGCATCATCCGGAACATCAACATCTCCTCCACAGATCGGACACTTCAGGACCGGCATTTCCTCACACCTCTAACTCAGGCTGGTATGCTTCTGGGAGATAAATAAAAGCATTGCGAGCGGGAAGGAAGATCAAGGTTTGATTCTTGTTCCACGATTTTCTTGGAGAGCTGCCAGCGGATTTTCGCCCAATCCTGAGGCTATTATTGCTTCTCCAACCCCTTGCTTCACGGCCTCTGAGCACATCAAGACTTTCCGGTTCATTCCTACTCCGATTTTGAGCTTAAGGTTTTCGATCTCATCCGCTTTAAGCTCTCTGAGAACCTCATCATCTATCCTAACTCCTTCGACATCGGTTAAGATCAGAAGCTTCTCGGCTTTCAGGGCTTCAGCGATCTTAGCGGCAGCTTGATCTGCGTCAACATTTAGGAGCTCGTGTTCTAGGCCGAGCGCTATTGGGGATACCACGACTAGATAACCTTCCTCAAGAAGCTTCTCGATTAGCTCGGTGTTGACCTCCCTTATTCTCCCGGTGTATCCTCCTGGGATCGCCCTCCTTCTCCCCCGCTCATCTACGATAACGATCCGCTTCTTCCTCTCAGCCTTTAGTAGTCCGCCGTCTGCTCCGGAGATCCCTATGGCCTTAGCTCCATGGAGTTGAAGCCTAGTAACGATCTCTTTGTTCAGCTTTCCGGCCATGACCATGACGTATACCTCGAGCTCTCTTTCATCCGTATATCTGCTCCTTATTCCTTGGGGCGAGATGACGAATTTGGGCTCGATCCCCATGGCTCTCTCATACCTAGATACGACATCTCCCCCGCCGTGGACAAATATCAGCTTTAATCCCTTTGAGAAGCCTTCAGCAAGGCTGCGGATGATATTGTCAAAGTTTTGTTCTAGAGCTCTTCCACCAGTCTTAACCACAATCATGAAATCACCCCCACTTATGCGGGCTTCAGCGGCGGAATCACCAGCCCCTCCCTCTCATCAAATCTCATCATTATGTTGAAAGATTGGACAGCTTGACCGGCGGCTCCCTTCATCAAGTTATCTATCGCCGTCATGAAGGCGCATCTTCTAACTCTCTCCTCGTACGCGAACCCTACATCCGCGAAATTACTTCCTATCACGTATTTCGGATCTGGATAGCCGACCGGAGGACCTCGGATGATCCTTATGAATGGCTCCTTTCCATAACATGAGGCATAGGCTCTTATGATCCTCTTCTCATCGACCCCCTCCTCGAGCCAGGTATGTGAGGTCGCTAGGGCTCCTCTGATTGAGCTGACGGCATGCGGGACGAAGGCTATCTTTAACTCGCTTCCGGCTATTTTCGAGAGCTCTTGCTCCACCTCAGCGACATGCCTGTGTCCAGATGCCTCATATGGCCTGATCACATTCTCTCTCTCAGGGTGATGGGTTCCAGGAGTGGGCTTTCTTCCAGCCTCGCTACTCCCAACCTTAACGTCAACCGCTATATGCTCGAAGTCTATCAGCTTCTCCTTAACCGCCGGGATGAGGGAGAGTATGGCGGCCGTGGAGTTACATCCAGGCGAGGCGACGAGCTGAGCGCCCACGATCTCATTTCTATGAAGCTCAGGCAACCCATATACCGCTTTCTCAAGTAAGTCTGGATGCGGGTGCTCAAATCCGTACCACCTGACGTAGTTCTTCGGATTCTTCAACCGATAGTCTGGCCCCAAGTCGATGACCTTCAGACCCGACTCCAATAACCTAGGAACATAGTTTACTGAGATCCCCGCGGGTAAGCTTAGGAAAACTGCATCGGCTTCAAGTATCTTATCGAGCCTCACCTCGACGAACCTCATGTTCTTGTAGAATCCTCTAAGATGTGGATGGACGTGCGGTATGGGTTTGCCGGCATACTCCCTGGAGGTGGCGGCTATCACCTTGACCTCCTTATGGAGGGCTAGTACTCTCATTAGTTCTCCGCCTGTATACCCGCTTGCGCCGATTATCGCGACCTCAACCACCATCTCCAAAACACCCTGAAAAGGTTCTCATGCTTGGATAAATCTCCATTTATTAAGATGCTCATTTTCTTAGGATCTTTCTAACGTATTCGACGAGCTTCTTCGGGACATTTGTCTTCGTCGCTTCCGCGAAGCCCTTGAACTCCGGGACTCCGTTGACTTCATTCACTAAGTAGCTTCCGTCTTCCTCAAAGACGTCTACTGCGATGAACTCTCCGCCGATCACTGATGAGACCTTGAGAGCTAGCTCTTTGAGCTCATCATCCAGCTTGGCTTCTCTCGTCGAGCCGCCTCGAGCAACGTTGCTTCTCCAATCTCCCCCAGCCGCGATCCTCCACATAGCTCCCAAAACCTCATCCCCAAGAACCAAGATCCTTAAGTCCTTGCCTCCACCTCCAACATATCTCTGAATCAAGTGGGTCTTCAAAGCCTGGCTCTGATAAAGTTCTCTATGCTCTATTATGCTCTTAAATGCCTGGGAATCCTTAACAAGAGCGACCAGCCTACCCCAGCTCCCAATCGGAGGCTTATCAACTATCGGGAACCTGATAAACTCATCAGCTCTCTCCGCCGCCTTCCCATTAAGAGCAATTATACTCTCAGGAAACGATATTCCCGCTTCCCAAAGCTTACTCAGGGTCAGTATCTTATCGCCGGCTATCAAGATGGCTTTAAGGGAGTTTATGGTCTTAATTCCCGCAGCTTCTCGAATAGACGCCGAATATGCGGCTCGCAGCATGGAGATAGTCCTTATTAGCGATACTCTTGCAGGCTTATCTTCCCAAGAGAGAGGAACGTACTTAACGTTCGTGAGCTTCAGGCTCAGCCCAGATCTCTTGATCTCGTCCAGTATAAGCCTCTCCTCAAGCCTAGGGACATCGATCATTAGCTCGACATCGGCTGTCATTCCCAAAGACTCCAAGCATTTCTACCTCTGCCAATTATAAAACTTTTCTAAAAGTCTCTCAATTCAAAAGGATCTTTTCATGAGATCACTAAAAAACAAAAGATCTTTCCAGGGTGGCGCTCTGATTGGGAGGGGAATAGTTATTACTTAGGCGGCGTTCTTGGAGTCGGAGTGATTTAAGGTTGCCGATCAAGAGGAAGAATCGGGGCAGGAAGAAGGGGGATAAGGGCTCTGAAGGGATGGTTCAGTGTGATAACTGCGGAGCCTTCGTTCCGAGGAGCAAGATCACGAGAGTTACTCGGAGGGTGTCTTTGGTGAGCGGTGACCTGGCCAGGGAGCTCAAGAAGCAGGGAGCCTACATCGCAGAAAGCGTCATAACGAAGAATCTCTGCGTATCCTGCGCGATCCACTACGGGGTTCTTAAGGTTAGGGCTCGGCAAGCGCGGAAAAAGCCTGTTATGATCTGAGAGAAGTTCGCTATCTTTCTGGGAGAAGGTATTTACCACGGGCTGAGCACGCTATCGTTAGATCGGGATGAGGAGCGCTTATGCTCTAGTCGCGGTTGCTTTAGCTCTTTCACTTCTCTCCTTATTCGGCTTATTCCTCGTTTATCAAAAGCTATCTTATCAAGGTCCTTTAGTTCAACAGCTCTTGGAGATCCAAGATAAGTTAGAAAATCTTAACGAAACGATGTTAAAGATTCAGGAGAACCTGAGGAGGGTTGAGGCTAACCTCTCCCAACAGGGTCAAGCGGTGGTATTGATCAAGCAGAACCTGACAGCTCCTGAGCTTGTTTACGAGAGGGTGAAGGGCTCGGTAGCATTAATTAAGGCGACGGTTCTGGTCGAAACGATCTTCGGCGAATCTTATGGAGCAAGCCAGGGATCAGGATTCGTATATGATAGCGCTGGACATATAGTAACAAATTATCATGTAATTGAGGGTGCGGTTGATGTGGAAGTGTTCTTCCCGGATAGAAGCGCATTCAAGGCCGAGGTCATCGGATCCGATCCATACTCTGATCTAGCGGTTTTGAAAATTAACCCTAGAGACAAGATTTTGCATCCACTCGACCTTGGAAATTCTTCAAATCTCCGAGTGGGCCAACCAGTGATTGCCATAGGAAACCCGTATGGTTTCGCCGCGAGCTTGACTTCAGGAGTGATAAGTCAGCTTGACAGGTATCTGATAGCTCCTGGAGGGAGGCTCATTCCTAATGTGATACAGTTTGACGCCGCGGTAAACCCTGGAAGCAGCGGGGGCCCACTTTTAGATTATTCTGGTAAGGTCATAGGAGTTACGACCGCGATTTACACCAGGACCGGTGAGTTTACTGGAATAGGTTTCGCAATACCATCGAACATCGTGGCGAGGGTTGTGGAATCGTTAATCAAGACTGGAAAGTATCAGCATCCTTGGATGGGGGTTGCTGGGGTCGATGTGAACATGGAGATAGCTAAGCTCATGAATTTACCTATGGCCCGAGGCTTCCTCATAACCTCCGTTGAAAAAGATAGTCCGGCTGATAAGGCTGGATTGAGAGCTGGGACAAAAGTGGTGATTCTCTCCGAAGGATCCAGGGTGAGAATAGGAGGAGACGTGATCCTAGAAGTTGATGGAATAAAGATTTTCGGAATTGCCGATCTTCTAGCCTATCTGGAGAACCATAAGAGACCGGGCGATACCATAACCCTAACGATCCATCGAAATGGAAAAGCTATACATGTAGATCTAGTATTAGGAGCTATACCTCCATAACTCACTCAAGATAGATTATCTTAACTCCCTCATCGGTTATTAGAGCTCCAGCTGGCTTAATTCCATAATACCTGCATGAGAATATCGTTAGCAGCCTATTGTTGAACAAGTAGCCGTATCCCCTGTCCTGGGGCTCATGAGACCTTATCATTAGATCGAGGTTGTTCAAGGTCATGAACCTCTCGAAGGCAAGCTTCCCAAAGAGCATGGCTCCCCCGCCTCTCCAGCTTGGAGCGAATTCCTCAAGATCTTCGCATGGATCGTTCCAAACAAGCTGAAGAGCTTTTGGGTCAACCGGATTTACCTCCCCCTTCGGAAGTTCGGCTATCTCGCTTACCTTCTTCATGCCTCTGGGAACCCCACCGTGAAGGCAGAGAATCTTCCGTCGGATCAGCGCAGCATATGGCAGCTGGGAGAAGAGCCTTGCAAACTCCTGATAGAACTCAGACCCGTAGGCAGCCGCGACGACGCTGAAGAAGCCATACCATTTATTCATTTCCGCGGACTCGTGGTTGCCCCTCAGCATAATCAGCCTATCTCCCCAGCTCAGCTTCAGCTCAAGCAGGGTTGCTATGTTCTCGATTTGCTTCGGCCCTCGATCGACGTAATCTCCTAGGAAGATAAGGTCTATGCCTCTTTTCTCGGCAAACTTTATCGCGTTTATCGTTGTGTCGAGGTCTCCATGGGTGTCTCCAACCGTTAAGAGTTCGCCCGAATCCCGCTCGATTAGCTGAGGCTCTTTCATGAAGATCTGATATGCCTGATCGATGAGGTCGGCGAGCCTACCCTTCTCCAAGTCCATTTCACTCTAAATGGAAGCTGATTACCTCTTGAACATTTTCATCAAGAGTACTAAAGCCGCTGAGAGCGCGAAGGAGGGAATGCTCGCCCCGAATTGAGGATATAGCTCAACTAAGGTGAAGTATGCTATTATTCCCGCGACCCATGCGATGAGGTTCGAGGGCTTTATTCCGGCAGCCTTATGGTAGAACTCCTCAACCGTGTATCCTCCGCTCCTCATCCTCAGGGCGTAATTTGCTACCAGGACTCCGAGAAGCGGAACGAATAGACCTCCAATCATAAGGAGGAACCACTCGTATTGAGCTATCGGGATCACTATCGCTAAGATGGCCCCCAAAGCGGCTATGGAAATGACAAGCTTCCATTGCCTGGCCTTGGGCGCGACGTTCTGGACGGAGACGGCTGCCGAGTAGATGTCGGCGAAGCAGTTGTCCGTTTCATCGACTAGGATGAAAATTAGGGCGAGGTTCCCGAAGAGCAGGAGGGCTATGGAGGAGATTATATCCTGAATCCCCATTACCGAGACCAGCGCCGCCCCGAGGAAGTAGAACCAGGTGTTGGCAACCGTGTATCCTAGAAACGTTCCAGCGAACCCTCCCCTCGGGGTTAATGAGAACCTGTTATAATCGGAGATCAAGGGCCACCATGAGATCGGCATGGCGATTACTAGATCCAATGCTAGGAGAATGGGGAGGGATCCGTCGCCGGGCCGG
>CAZILE010000004.1:0-21472 GCA_964540045.1 uncultured Nitrososphaeria archaeon
AACCGCTATTCTCAGCATCCAGATCCACTTCCCTTCATCACCATACCCTAGAAGCCTGCCGCCCTGGCCGTAGGGAATGTGGGTAACGAAGATTAGGACGTGTGTTGCTCCAAGGTTTTTGAAGATCCTATATGCTGTCTCCTCGTCCGACATGAAGGCGTACCCTATCTCCCCTATCTGAGTGGAGTTTAGGGTAGCATTATCCACGATACTGGTCTTATTGCCTAGGATCGTAACCCAATATCCGTAGTCCCACCAGCAAGCAATGACGGCGTCAGCGGGAAGGTTCTCCCTCATCCATCCCAAAGCCTTAAGCCAAGCAGGAACCTCACCCCTAATCCCAATAGATGAGGAGACGATAGTTGGAGGATTATATGCGGCGTCAACTCCAGATAGCGAGTATCTAACACCATATGCAGCAGGAGTCATCGAGAAGATCAGGATTAAACCTACGAGGATGGGTGTTAATATGTAATATTCTATTCCAACAGCTCTCCCCCTCATCTTAGCCGCTGCAGGCTTAATATTTCTTGTAAATCCTATGGCAAGCTCCGAGAGGCCGAATCCAGCAAGTATCGCAACCGCTGGAGCAGCTAGAGTCGATAATCTCACCATGGTAGATGAGAAGTAAATACTGAAGATTGAGAATATTCCCAAGATAAGATCTTCTTCCCTCTTCCGCCTGAAAGCGTAGTAAAGCCCTACAACTAGTAGGAGTATCTGGAAGCTTAGATCTCTGAACATTATGCTCCAGGTTGAGAGCTGATTCTCGGCGACCGAGATCACTATTGGAAGCTCGTATCGGAGCCACGGGAAAATAACGCTGAGAAATTTCCATCCAGGCAATCCGATTCTTCCGAGGCCCAGAATCATGAGAATCCCCGCAATCCCGGCTAAGACTACATAGTAAGGTAGCCGCTTGAAATGCTTACCTCCTGGTAAAATTCTCGAGATCTCGAAGGATAAAAGAACTATGAAGGCAGCAAATCCTATCAATATCGTTGCTTCCTTGAGATAGTTTGGGCCAAGTTTAGGAACCGTTACGGCCATTAGGGTGTAAGTGGAAAAAGTCACGGTGAAAGCTGTAAGCAGATTCCTCCTATACCTTCCAACCAATGCTAGTAAGACTGAGATTAGCGGGATGAAAGCTAACGGGAATTTAGCTGCCCCCCAGCTCGCTGCCATATATCCTAGGGAGAGGCCCGAGAGAAGAGCATATGCGATCACCCCCTTTTGGCTTCTCTCCTCCTTTATGGCATTGATGTATGCCCAGAGTCCTATCAGCATAAGGGGTATTCCGATACTTTCGTCATCAAACCATCCAAATGAGCTTCTCTCAATATGCCCTGTACTCACTGCTAAGAAGAAAGCTGAGAGGAGCCCAGCGGGTTTGCCACCGAGCTCCTTTCCGAGAAGGTATGCGAAGAGAATCGCGACGATCGCCATAATGGGTGGAAAAATGGCGGCAAGCTCAAGCGGGTTTACCTCAACCCCGATCCCGTGGAGCACATGGTATATGAAAGCGGCCATGAATGGGAGACCTGGAAAGGCGGTTCTCCCAACATTCCTGCCATGAGGATACCAAGAAGTGTAGTCATGCCAGCTGAAGAAATCGATGAATCCCTTCCACCCTCGCTCGACGATGAACGTAAGCTCTTTGAACTGCATCCAAGGGTCAAACTCGGTTAGGTATACGCCCCATCTTAAGGGTAGTATTCTTATCATGAAGCCTAAAAAGAGTATGGAGATAAGCAGAAATGCCTCGATGAGAACGGTCCTTCCTCCGAAGGTCTTTCTCAAAGATACCATAATGGCGCTATCCTTGAACCTGCTCATCGGACCTCAGCGCCACCCATTCTTATTCCAATTTATGGTTTTCTCCGCTCTTTAGGTCTTTATACTATATTCCTCGCCCGAGCAGTGAACATATCCCTTAATTCTTCTGATGAAGGAGGTGCAGACAAAACACCTCGGGAAGGGAACTTTTTCCCCTTTAAGCGGGCACTCGACATATTCCTTCCTATTCAGAAATTTCCCTCCTACGGATTTGATGATCTCGGAGACCTCTTTCTCTATCCGTAAAGCTTTCTCGGCCTTTTTCACCTCCACCACGAATTTCGCTTCCCTGACCATATCTTCTTGAAATCTTGCTTTAGGCACTTTTAAGTTATTGCTTAGGGAATAATCCTTTTAACGAGGTCAGGGGCAGAGTCATTTAGATGAGCGAAGATGCGGAATTATCGAAGGTTTTTCCAATAATATGCGATGAGAAGTCTGGGGCATTTCTCTGGAGAGATCTTAGATCCATAACGCTTCAATACCTTGTTCCGATAGGTAGGCTGAGGAAGTTCTTTGAGGGTTTGGCAAAGGGAGTGTTATACGGCGCTAGGTGTCTCAGCTGCGGAGCAAGATATTTCCCGCCGAGGGCCGACTGTTCCCGCTGTGGTTCGAGCAACATGGAGTGGGTTGAAGTAAGCAAGAGAGGGAAGCTCTTGGCCTATGCGGTCGTGAACGTTAAGCCCGAAAGCTATCAATCATACGATGACTACGCAGTCGGTATCGCCGAGATGGAGAACGGCTTCAGGGTATTGGCGTGGATACGGTGCAATAATCCTAGCGAGCTGAAGCGGGGGATGGAGGTAAAGCTAGAGGTCTTGAAAGGAGAAAAAGATAGCGCGATCAGCTATCGAATAGTTCCTGCGGAGAAAACTTAGAAAAGGTTACATTAACTTCGGCTAACTCTCTTATGGCTTGAAACTATTGAGAGAACGTCCCTATCCTTGAGCCTATAGCTCGAGGGAAGCCTAAGCCCCGTGCGGGCATCAACCGCGTAGAGAATTCCCTTCGCTAGATCGCTGTGAATCTCTCTCGCTAAGTCCTCAACGGTAGCTCCCTCAGGCATCAGATAGGTATCTGGCAGAACGTTTCCCTTATGATCTGATAGCTTCTTCACGTCGTAGACCGGATAGACGGCGCTCATCTTCAGGAGCTTAAAGACTGCGAAATTTAAGGCGAATTGAACGCCCGTTCGCATATATTCGTCGAGAATTTTTCTCTTGATTATGTCAAGCGCCCACCTTTGCTTATCCGTTAAAGATCCTTCATCAACTATCTCGAATTTTTCCTCTCCTGGAACATATTTTATCAACCCCCTTTGTTCCGCTCTTCGCAAGATTAACTCTGCTTCGGCACTGCATGGGATCACGATCTTGTCGACGAGTTGATCTCTGAGCTTCTGGAAGTTTTCGGGCGCTGCGTCAAGATCCATTTTATTGGCTACGATTATCGTGGGCTTAGATATCTCTCGCAAGGCGGCTGCGAACTTCCGATCATCAGAAGGAGTCCAGTTCTCGAAATCCTTTTTGTCAAGTCCAGTAACTTCTAGGGCTCTTCTGATGTCATGAACCGTTACCTTTATTCCCCTAAATACTTCTTCCATGGCCTCCGGAAGATCTAACCCCTTCTTCAGACCTCTAACTATTTTCTCATCAGATCGTTCGAGAAGTTTTATGAACCACATCACAAGCTCTTCTTCGATGTCATAGTAATCTGCCAGAGGGTCGCCCATGCCGGGCTCGGTAAGCTTTCCCTCCTCGTCAACACTTCCACTTGCATCGACTACGTGGAGGAGGGCATCGGATTGAGATGCTACTGATAGGAATTGGTTCCCAAGGCCCTTACCAGCCCACGCGCCCTTTATCAGGCCTGGGAGATCGATCAGTTCTATCGGTATATGCCGCCACCCATCCACGCACTTCGAGTTTCTAGGATTATCCTTTATGCCGAACTCTTTACACACGCAGAGGGTAACCACGTGAGCGGTGCCGTAGTTAGGTTCCTTTGTCGTGAAGGGGTATGTTGAGATTTCGGCGGCCCCGAGGGTGGCGGCGTTAAAGAACGTGGTCTTACCGGTATTCGTTTTCCCTATAAGCCCTACTCGAACTAGCACCAAACTGAAGAACTCACCTCAACATATAGTAGAACGGACTAGTAGAAAACCTTATCTTGGGAGAAAATTTAATGGAGGAAGAAAAAGGGGCTCTTAGAGTGGGAGTACGCTTCTGCCTAGCTGAGCATTGATTACTATCGCGGCTGATGCGTATAGCGCGCTTAACCCGCAAAGGATTCCTTCGGCTCCAGCTACTCTCAGGACGATCGGCGAACCTGTCGCGTTTAATACAAAGAAGCCCGCGGCGAGCAGGAAGAAGAGTATTGTCAAGGTTATGAAGACCAGCGGTATTGCGAACTTCGATACCTTGAAGGAGCCGATGGTCATGTATAGGGTGAAGATCCCCCAAAGGAGCATCGCGTATCCTAACTCCACGTTCGAGAGCTCTAAGATTCCAAGAGCATTTAAGACAGTTGCCATCGCCAGGGCGATCCAGAAAGCTCCATAGGAGGTGAATGCTGTTAATCCAAAGATTTCTCCTCTTTTGCCCTCTATTACGCCAGCGGTGAACTGAACTGCTCCGCCATAGAAGAATCCGAGGCTGAAAGTGAGCAATGGCTCCTTGACCAAGCCGAGATTATGGATGTTCAGAAGAACTGTTGTAAGTCCGAAGCCCGCTAAGCCAAGAGCTGCCGGAGAAGCCCAGCCTTCCTTTTCAGACATATTGATCAGCTTCATGAAATTTCTTATAAACCTTTGGAATGATGAGCCACTTGCCGGACTTAGCCTACATAAAACCAACTAAAAGGAGCATGAAGATGAGCGTCAGGTTCAAGGCGATTAAAACAGCTATCTTAATCTGGAAGCCTCCCTCCGCCTCCACAATAGATATCCTTTATACCGAAGGTTTAATAATTTCCATTCTAGAACACATTTCACATATATCCTGAGGTTATTCTAGTAAGTTCTAGGAGATTCTGGCCTGCTTTCCTAACCTTCTAGAACCGGGCCGTATTTGCCCCCTGATTAAGGCTCCAACTTTCTCTCTTCGCTTCTAGTATGTTCTTCTGGACGGAACTCCAACATAGATTTTAGAAGCTCCTTCTGATCTATCTCGACCTTCGCTCTCCATCCCAGAGTGAGTACGTCCTCATCGTTTTTCTCGATATACCCTCTCCTAATCGCTCTCTCGATATGCGCCTCTGCTTTCCACCTCGGAAACTTCGTCTCAAGAACCTCTAATATGTCTCTTAGAGGCGCCTTCCCCCCACGGCTCATGAGAATTGAGAGAGTTACCGCAAGGGCTGCTACCTCATCTATGCTCCATCCCGCGGTTACTAGATCTGAAAGGGTGAGGGGATGTGCCAAGACCACGTAAAATCTCGCTTTGTCCAAATCCTCCCCTTCCTCGAGGATGGTCTTGACCTCAAGCCCTATTCTCTTAAGATAAGAGTTTAAGGCATCAACCACCTTCATGTAGTTCTTCCCAAGCCTGTACTTCAGCTCCCATCCCTTTACCCCGGGCTTCCGATGGCTTCTGAAGAGAAGCATGGCAGCAGCAGTCATCAGCTTCCTCGAGAAGCTTTCATCACTGCTCACCGCTTCCAGCACCTCCCATGATTATCACAAGTGAGACAGGCTGCTTCCGTTCAGCCTTCATCCTTCTCGGTATGAGCTTTATCTCGTTTTTCAGCGGGTTCCTTCTCACGTCAACATATCCTTCAGTTATCAGGAAGCTTAGGAGGTATGCGCGCTCGAAGCTCTTCTCGAAGTTTTCCTGTTTAACGAAGCCCCAGTAATCTACCTCACCCTTGGTCTCATATTCTCGGAGAAGCTCCTCATGTAGTGCCTTCAACCTCTCCGTTAGCCTCTTTTCAGCTTCTAAGCTGCCTTTAATGAGCTCGACCTCCCTTTGAGTAACCTTCCATCCCCAAGTTCTCTCGCCAGCTCTAGGCGGTAGGCTTAAGAAATGATCGGCTCCTTGTCTAAGCCTTTGAATAGTGATCCGCTCAAGCGAGATTATCGGTCTCCATGCTTTGAGAAATGACCTGACTATCGACTTCTTGTCCATGGCGATCAACCTGGTCTGAATCATCTGAGCATCGACGAATAATGCTTGCGCTTTTTCCTTTAACCATCTATGTTGAAGTGCTATCAAAGTTGCTATCCTATACATGGTCTCGGCATCTAAGACGTAGTGATCAAGCATCCTATTTTCCTCCAACATTCTTCTAAGCTTTGCCAGAAGCTCCCTAACGTTCACCGTGAATGGATCGAGTCCTCTCCTCTCGATATTCTCACATATTTGTATAATTTTCTCCAGCTCTTCTCTTGATATCTTAAGGGATTTTTCGTTCATTAGCTCGGCCTCCCAATAGCTGATCTCCCTCCAACGTTCTGGACGAGGATCACGTTAATCTCCTCTTCGACTGGAATTCTCCCAGGAGTTATTATGATATACTGAGTTTTCGACTCCCCCTTGGCCACATTTAATAGCAGTCTGATCATTCTCTCCCGGTTTAACGGGTCTAGGTGAACATCAAACTCATCAACCGCCCTAAATGGGGACTTAACGTATCTCTGAAGAGCGAGCAGGAAGGCGAGAGTTCCCACTATCCTTTCTCCGCCGCTATGGGTCTGCGCGTCAAGCAGAACAGGCTCAGCGCCCCTGAACCCGACGTGAAGTTCGAGGCTCGCCTTCTCAGGGTCTTCTAGGTTCCTCAGCACAATTCTCCCCTTGCCTTCAACGCTTGAAAGAATTGAATCGAATTGAGGTTCAACTTCCCCTATCAGGCTTCTGAGAAACTTTCTCCAAACTTCTTTCCTGTACTCAACTTCTTCTAAGGCTTTCTTAAGGTTCTCCTCAACCTCCATGGATCTCTGTTCGGTCTCCCTATATCTTGCATCAGCAACTAGATACATATCCTCAGCTTCCTCCAATACGTCCCCGAGCGAGACTATCTGAAGCGTGATCGCCTTAAGGTCCTCTAAAATTTCAGCCGGCTTTCTCTCAGTCTTGACTCTCTCGCCGAGCGCGGAGGCATTTCTGAGTTTCTCGGCGAGATCTTTCTCAACCCTTTTAAGTTCATAACCCAGTCTCTTCTGCTCGGCCTTATTCATCTGGAGCTTGTACTTCGAGACCTCAGCAGCCCCCTTTTCCTCAAGCAGCACGTCTAAGTCCTTTTCAAAGTTCTCCAAGTTCACCAGCTCTCCTTGCTTAACGGCATTTATCAGATCTATCAAGTCTTTCCTGATCCTATTGACCTCGCTTTCGTGATACTCTATTTCTCCCGCGAGCTTCTTCTCCTCTAGGATTAGAGCATCAATTCTCTCCTTGATCCTGTTTACTGAGGCTTCCGCCTCCAATACGAGGGACCAAGCGTGCTCAAGCTCCATCCTCTTTTTCTCCTCCTCCAGCTTCTTTTTCATTAGAAGCTTCTCGTATTGCTCTCTCCAGTAGTTGACAGCGGTCCTAGCTTCCTCTAAGGCTCTCTTCAAGCTCCTCTCTTGAACTTGTATATCCCGAAGCTTTGCCTCCGCCTCAACTATCCTCTGCCTGAACTGAGATGCTCCAACAGCATCCTCGACCATCCTCAGCTTCTCGATATTGTTCCTCGCCGCGAACTCTTCAATCATATTCTGATGCATTATTATCAGCATGTTACTTGGGTTTATTCCAAGTCTCCTGAGAAGGTGGTCGACCTCCGCCTTCGTCTTAAGCCTATTGTTAACGTAATGCCAGTATTCTCCACTTCTCTTTAGGTACCTTGTTATCACAAGCTGATCTGAGCTCAGCCATGGAATCGGTCTCTTTCCATCTACTTCCTTGTTATCGAATACTACGGTTAGCCTAGCCGCTTTCTCCCCCCTTCGGATGAGGTCGCTGAGCTTCCCAGCTCTATCCGTGTAGGTTTGGCCAAGGGCGACCGATATCCCAAGCAGGATTGAGGACTTTCCCGCTCCGTTCGGCCCGGTTATGAGGTTGAGGCCGGGCGTGAGCCTGATCCTAGAGTATTCATGGCTCATGAAGTTCTCCAGGATGACTTCCCGGATATAGGTGCCAGTAGGCTTAGCCGCCTCTCTCAACATGCTAGCCGGCCGTTCGCCCAATCCCATCTCTCCAAATCGGATGAAGCTTCTCCCATATTAAGGGATACGCTCCGAGGTTTTTGAAGGATATTTTCCGAAAATACAACGATAATCTCGGAGAAATTGCCTCGAGCAATGAAAAGCTATTTTAGGATGTTCCATGAAACTGGATTTTGAGGAACTTGGCTGCGGATGGTGGCGCTGGGTGGTGGAGATCGAGCTCAAGACGACTCTCGAGAAGTTTAGAAGGTTCTTGATATTGAATACCTGCTACTCTTTCATTCCGAGAGGTTATCTAAAGGATCCTTCGATCTTCCCAGAAAGAGAGGAAGACCCAGGCAGGATATACGTTGAGGCCCTCTCAAAGCTCGATCTTGGAACCATTAGGGACATAAAATTCGTAAAGGTATACGAGGTTCTCGGAGTAATCTATAACTCGAAGAGCGGGAACACAAGCCTGATCTGGAGGCAGGTGAAGGGGAACCTTGGAAAAGTCTCCGGGAAAGCTTCTCCAAACTCCCTTGTAAACCTGATAGAGGCTGGTGCCCTCTCCAAATCATATGTGAGGCAGTTCCTGAATGAGCTTAAAGAAAAGGCAAAAGAGGAATCAGGGGAAGCGTAGCTTCGCTAAACATCTTTCGCAGAGCTTATGCGACTTGTAGTCCGTGTCCAAGATTGAATTGCTAAATGCCATAACGCATCTCCTATCCCTACAATGTGTTAAGCCATGGAGATGGCCGATCTCGTGAACCGCTTCCTTAACAGCCCTCTCCACGAGAAGTTCATAATCCGGCGGCTGACCATAAAACTCCGGAAAAAGCCTATGCACCGATATTATTGCTACTCCTCTCCACGCCAAGCCGAAGACGAAGTTTAAGCCGGCCGCGTAGAGATCCTTATCTGTTATGAGAAGTATGTACTCATTCTCACTTAGGATTTCTCGATAATATTGAACCACTCTCCAAGCATCGTACTGACCCCTAGCGAAGTTGAGAAACTCCTTTCCAACTAAGTTCTCCTCGATCTCCACTTCAACTACTACCTTATAGGTCTCCTCGAGAGCTTTCGCTATCTCTTCTAGAATCTTGCTGTCCTTGAGCTCGGAGATAATCCTCAACCTCATCTTAACTCCTCCTCGGTCTCCTCTTCAGCCTATGACCGCATCGGGGGCATGGGTCTCCGGGCTTTCCCTCACCAACCCACTTACAGGCGCTACAGTATATTTCCCAGTCTATGCTCTCCCTTATCCCTCGATGAAGTATCGGCTTTACCTCGACCTTAAGCTTCGAGGCCAGATTCTGAATTGAGTAGTCTGACGTGATTATGCAGGCTTTCCATCCCTCCTTAGAAAGCTGGAGGGCAAGTGCGAGAATGCTTATATCAGCCTCCGAGAGGCTGGTCTCTCCGATCTCTGAGGCTGCTCTTCGGACTTCCTCAATATACTCCTGCCTGGGATCCATTATCTCTATTGTTTTCCCCTCCCTGCTCGCCAGCGCCCTATATTCGGCCCCTCCATACCTCGCCTCTTCTAAGATCTTGCTAGAGGTGAGGGCGGTGGCGTCCGAGATCTCCGTGAACCCGAGGATGAAGGCAGCCGAGTCTAGGATCACCACCTTTCTAGCAGAGCTTCTTCCTGACCCGCCTCGCAAAACTTTCACCCAGTCCCAGCCTAATGAAGACCGCAAGCCTCTCCGATCTCTCAACCCTGATCCTAATACTCTTCTCATCGAACTTCTTCAGGTTATAGCCGTCGAGCAGGATTGCGATACCATAATCTCCGGAAGCCAAGATCTGTAGTTCATGCTTGAGGGATAGGACCATGGGTCTAAGACCTGTGATCGGGCAAATTGGCGCGAGAACGACCCCCTCGAGAGAGTCATCAACTATGGGGCCGCCTGCCGAGAAGGCGTAAGCCGTTGACCCAGCAGGAGTCGAGACTATAAGCCCGTCGGCTAAACCTTCAGCGAGTCTCACTTCATTTCTTAGAATCTCTAAGTGTAGAGTCTTACCCATGATCTGCGACCCGATATAGGCTTCGTTGAAAGCATCCCCTATTTTCTCCCCGTTAACTCTTATTGAGATCATTAGCTTGCGCTCGGTCTCATATTCTCCGGCTAGGATCTTCTTGAGAGCGTCCTCAAGTTTATCGGACTCGACCTCTGCGAGAAATCCGCCTCTCCCAAAGTTGATCCCCAGAATTGGGGTCTCCCACCTTGATAAAGCTCCGAGGGTCTTCAGGATCGTTCCATCCCCGCCCAGCGCGATAACCAAGTCGAGTTCTGCTGGAAGCTTCTCGTCAACGAGTTTGGATGCGCTGTAAACCTCAATAGAAGTCTCGCCTCGCTTTAAGAGCTGCTTTGCTCGCTGAGCCGCCTCATACGCCTCCCGGCTCTTATCTGTATAGATTATCGCGTAACGCCTACCCATCCTCACCAACTCTAAAATCAGCTCTCAGAACCTATTTAATGTTCGATCTCTCCTATTGCCGAAAACGGGTCTCGCGCCCCTCTCAAGAATGATCCTTAATAATCTTGTTGCTCTGCTTCCTTGCTGAGCCATGATCCAGAGAGGCGAAATCATAAGACTTCTCGAAGAATACTCCTTTGAGGATCTCAGGGTGGGAGTTCTGGGAAGCCACTCGGCTCTCGAGATCTGTAGGGGCGCGAAGGACGAGGGCTTCAAGACAATCGTCATATGTCAGAAAGGTAGGGAGAGAACATATGCCAAGTATTACCGGAGTAGGAGAAAGTTTGGCCGAGATGTTGGGGTGGTAGATGAAGTAATAGTCTTGGACAAGTTTAAGGACCTGTTACGTGAGGAAATTCAAGTCGAGCTCAGATCCAAGAGTACGATCTTCATTCCTCATAGATCCCTATGCGTTTACGTCGGCTACGACGCTCTAGAAAACGAGTTTAAGATCCCAATTCTCGGAAACAGGTTCCTACTAAAGGTTGAGGAGCGGGGCGTCGAGCGAGATCAATACTATCTCATGGAGAAAGCTGGAATTCCTTATCCGAAGGTTCTCAAAGGTCCCTCTGAGATAGATCGGCTCGTCATGGTCAAGGCTCCGGAGGCTGCGAGAGGATTTGAGCGAGCATTCTTCCTAGCATCATCTCCTAAAGAGTTTGAGGAGAAGGCTGAAGAGCTTCTGCGAAAGGGGTTGATAACCGAGGAGGGGTTGAAAAGGGCGGTCATAGAGGAGTTTGTGATTGGCGCACCGTTCAACTTTAACTTCTTCTACTCTCCGCTCAGCGGCGAGATCGAACTTCTGGGAATAGATACTAGAAGGCAGACGAACCTCGAAGGAATAATGAGGATTCCATCTCCTCAGCAGGCTGAGGTTTTCAAGTATCTGGAGCTTAGAACGATCGAGGTGGGCCACATAGCTTGTACGGTTAGGGAGTCACTACTCGAGAGAGCATTCGAACTAGCGGAGAGGCTGGTTAAGGTCACGAGAGAGGAGTATCCGCCCGGGATCATAGGCCCGTTCGCTCTCCAAAGCATGATAGTTCCAGGACCTCCTCGAGAAGACATAGTAGTATATGATTTGAGCGTGAGAGTTCCAGGGTCGCCTGGAACCAAGTTCACGCCATATTCGGAGAACCTTTGGGGTTTTTCGATGAGCGTTGGAAGAAGACTGGCGTTGGAGCTGAGGGAAGCCTTAAAGCAGGACAGGCTGGTGGATCTCTTAACATGATTCCGAGGGGTCAGATACTGGAGGCCCTCTCGAGCTACAGAGAGCAGGACCTCAAGATAGCCACAATATGCTCTCATTCATCCCTCCAGATATTTCACGGCGCAAGGCTCGAGGGCTTCGGAACGCTTGGAATAACTCTTAAAAAGAATAGAGCGTATTATGAGAGCTTTCCAAAGGCAAGTCCTGAGATGTTCTTAGAGGTTGAAAGCTATCAGGAGATTCTCGAAGAGGATCTTCAGAGGAGGCTTCTATCCGAAAACGCGCTAATAATCCCTCATGGCTCTTTCGTTGAATATGTTGGAGCTGAGAACATCCTTGAGAAGTTTAAGGTCCCGATGTTCGGGAACAGGTTGACTCTATACTGGGAGGGCGATAGGCGGAAGCAGAAGAAGTGGCTTGAAGAGGCGGGGGTGAGGGCTCCGAGACAGTATAGCTCACCGGAGGAAATCGATCGAATGGTCATCGTTAAGCTTCATGGAGCTAAGGGCGGCAGAGGATACTTCAAGGCATCGAGCCCAAGAGAGTTCGCGAAAAAGCTTGAGGAGCTCAGGTCTAAAGGCCTTATGAAAGATGGTGATGAGATCGTGATTGAGGAGTTCATTCCAGGCGTCAGATACTATCCTCACTTCTTCCTAACACCCCTTGAAAAGCCTAATCTTCCAGAACAATCCTATGGCCGGCTAGAGCTTTTGGGAGTGGATCGAAGGCTTGAGGTTATTGATGAAATCTATCGAGGTCTTCCCGAGCTTATTGAAGAGTATCTAGACTACACAGTAACTGGCAACATCCCTGTCGTGGTTAGGGAGAAGCTGATCGTGGAGATTCTTCAAGCGGCCGGAAAAATTGCCTCCGCCTCAAGAAGGCTCTTCAACCCAGGTCTAATAGGGCCATTTTGCCTGGAGATGGTCTATCACCCAAAGAGAGGTTTCACGGTGTTCGAGATCTCCGCTAGGATAGTCGCTGGGACAAACCTCTACCCCCTAGGATCACCCTACTCACCATATTATTACGGTGAGCCGATGTCCATGGGAAGGAGGATTGCGCGGGAAATTAGGAACGCGTTAAAGTATGGTAAACTTGACCAGTTAATCTATTAAGTCATCTGATCTTCTCGAGGAAATGCTCATGAATTCTGGTATCATTTGATAACTCTGGGTGGAAGGCGAGGCCGATCAGGTTATCTTGCTCAACTCCAACGACTTGATCCCCATAGAATGCTAGAGGGCGAGCTCTTCCATAGACCTTGAGTATCCTGGGCGCTCTGATAAAAACCCCAGGAAACGGCTTTTTGCTGAAGCTTAACGTTATTGGGACTTCGAACGAATCAACCTGCCTCCCATAAGCATTTCTTAATACTTCAACATCTAGCAACTCTAGAAAGCTCTGGCCCGGGACAGCTCCTAAAACCTTTCTAGCAAGAAGTATTAAGCCGGCGCACGTCCCCATAATCGGCAACCCGCTCTCTCCAAGTCTTTTCACAGCATCGAATAACCCATTTCTGTTCATAAGCTTCGAGATCGTTGTGCTCTCTCCTCCCGGAATTATTAGAGCTGAGATGTCCCTAAGCTGCTCTCTCCGCTTAACCCAGATAACCTCTCCTCCAGCTCTCAATCTTCCTAAAGCCCTTCTAACGGTCTCAATATGCTCGGTTACGGCACCCTGAACTCCTATAACACCTATCCTCATAGCCCTCTTTCTTCCATCCTAACTGCGAGCTTCTCCACTTCTAAACCTCTCATGGGCTCTCCGAGATCCTTGCCGACCTCGGCTAAAACCTCTGGCTCATCATAGTGGTTGACGGCCTCGACTATCGCTCTCGCCATCTTCTCAGGATTAGAGCTCTTGAAGATCCCGCTTCCAACGAAAACTCCATCCATGCCCATCTTCATCATCAGGGCCGCGTCAGCAGGCGTCGCAACGCCTCCGGCGGCGAAGTTCACCACCGGAAGCCTTTGTAGTTCCTTGACCTTTAGGAGGATCTTATAGACACCTTCAACTATCTCATCGTAAGTATACTCCTCGTAGACCGGTTCCTTCTTGAGAACCTCCTCTGGGAGGCCGCATTTATCCTTGACCTCCATGCTCAACCTCAAATAAGGCTTCGAGTATTCCTCAGCAACATGATAGATCTGCTCATCGGTCAAACGCTTTAGGAGCTTTATAGCATGGTTAACGAGCCTAACGTGTTTAACTGCCTCAACGATGTTTCCGGTTCCAGCCTCTCCTTTAGTCCTAATCATCGCCGCGCCTTCCCAGATTCTCCTAACTGCCTCTCCTAAATCCCTCGCTCCGCAGACGAATGGAACATTGAATTTTCTTTTATCAATGTGGAAGTATGTATCGGCCGGCGTCAGGACTTCGCTTTCATCAATCATATCAACTCCCAGTGCCTCAAGGGCTCGTGCCTCAGCATAATGGCCTATTCTCACCTTAGCCATAACAGGTATAGTAACCGCGTCCATTATTTCCTGGATCTTCTTAGGATCCGCCATCCTCGCAACTCCGCCCGCCTTCCTTATGTCAGCTGGAACCCTCTCTAAGGCCATTACGGCGACCGCGCCTGCCTCTTCTGCGATCATCGCTTGCTCCGCCGTCGTTACGTCCATTATCACTCCTCCCTTAACCATCTTAGCAAATCCTCTCTTCAGCCTCTCCGTCCCTTTCTGCTCGATAACTCGAAGGATCTCCATTATACCTCGCCCAACATTCTCCTGGAAGCTACGGTATAAAGCTTTCATAATACAAGGTTATAGAGTCTTCGGAGGAAAGCCTGAATGAAGTTGGCTGCGCTCTTTAGCGGCGGAAAAGACTCGACCTATGCGATACAGGTCGCCGAGAGGCTGGGATATCAGGTAGAATATCTGCTCACGATCAACCCAGCATCTGATGAATCATACTTCTTTCATTACCCTAACATCTGGATCACGAAGTTACAGGCAGAAGCCATGGGAAAGCGTCACTTATTGTCCTCGGCCAAGTCCCCCTCTAAGGCCGATGAACTTCAAGCCTTAATGAGCCTCGTAGATCGAGTGTCGGGAGAGATAGATGGCCTTCTCTCCGGGGTAACTAGAAGCCGCGCCCAATATGATGCTTTTAGAAAATTCTGCGCGGAAAAAGGTCTCGAACTCGTAGCCCCGCTCTGGGGCTTAGATCCCATAAAGCTTCTCGAAGAGATGATTTCAGAGGGGTTAGTGATAATGATCGTCGGCGTCGCAGCGGAGGGGCTTGGAAGAGACCTCCTCGGAAGGATTCTTGACGAAGATGTAGTCCTGCTTCTCAAAAACTTGTCGAAGCGATATAATGTGAACCCCCTCGGAGAGGGCGGGGAGTTCGAGACTCTCGTAATCGATGCTCCACACTTTAAGAAAAGGCTCAAGATTATAGAGTATGAGGTCAGCTGGGATGGCTATAGCGGTCTCCTGAGAATTAAGGATGCTGTTCTCGTCAAGAAATAGATGACTGGTCCCTTTAGCGTTATCTCATATAAGAATTCGCATGACCTATAGGCGATTTAAGCGGACTTTACGTTAACTATCATGTATCTTCCCAAGATTCTCCAGTACTCGATGGTCGACCCGGGCTCAAGCTTCTCGCGAAGTCTTTCTTCTTGAGGAAGCGGCATCTCAACTATTTCATAGGTCTCATTATCCATGACACTTACTGTGTCTCCGACTGAGACGACTTGACCGCTTTTCTTCTCGATTATCGGGACCTCAACCCTGCTGTCAGCTGGGCCGACCATGGTCCGCTTGACGTTATCGAAGATGCCTATCGCGACTAACCTGACCTTAGCGGCACCATGCTTTCCCGGCTTGCTCTTCTCTAACTCAACGATTCTACAAGGCTCTCCATCAATCACTATATTATGGCCGACCTTCAAGGAGCCTAACTCAGCTGGTCTACTCATATTCTCCGTCTTTTCGACCTTCTAGGATATATAAGAATATTCTTTTGATGAGGAAGTTGACCGCCTTGCAATAACGTTATTAAAGCTAACCCTTTTTAGCGCTTGACCATGATAAGGGCCTGAAGTCGGCAATCAGCTTTACTCTCCGGATCTTAACGGAGTATTAAAGGGCGAGATCAACCTCAAACGCGAGTTCGGGCAGCGATATAGAGATCTAATCCGATGAATGGTCAATGAGAATTTTTTGCTGGAGATTTCAAGAGCCATGTAGAAATATAGAGACCTATTATATGGTCAATGGGAGGTATATGAAAGTGCGTAGACACGTTCGTGCCTGAATATTCTTTCGCTAACAATTCTTAAATATTCTTCATGAGTAAGATTTTCGTGAAGAGAGATTTGTCCTCGAGTGAAGTTGATAGGAAGCAGATCGAAATATTGAGGATCTTAAGCGAGTATGGTGAGCCTGTGGGGTCCTCGGTCATTAGGCGGGAGCTGGCCAAGCGGGGCTTCCTCCTAAGTGATAGAACCGTGAGGTATCACTTGAAGATAATGGAAGAGAGGGGGCTCGTCGAAGGCCATGAAAAGGTTGGAAGAAGTATTACCGAGAAGGGGCTGGAAGAGCTTAACAGAGCGCTCGCCTATGACAGGATGGGCTCAATTTTGACGAAGTATATTTCACTCGCGTATAGGACGACGTATTCGCCCGATAGCGATATGGGCGATGTTGTGGCGAACATAGCTGTTATAGATAAGAACTATGGAGAAAAGGCGGTTGAGATAATTCGCGCACTATATGAAAGCGGTCTCCTTCCATCACCACATTACATGATATTAGATGAAGATGAGGAGTATAGAGGGGTGAGCACCCCTCGGGGGAAGGTTACGTTTCTCACCATATGTAATCTAACGATCGACGGTATTCTAATGAAGCATGGAATACCTCTGTTTCTGAAGTATGGTGGGCTGGTTCAGTTCCTGAGGGGGAAGCCAATACGGTTTGTTGATCTCATGGATTATGAGCATACGACTATCCACCCTCTCGAGATATTCATCTATAAGCGGGCCACATCCATACTTAGCGTCCTCAAAGTCGGGTCGGGAATGGTCCTTGCGAATATGAGGGAGATACCCGCCGAGGCTAGAGAGAAGACGATTGATGTCCTGCGGAGGCTCATGGACAAGGACTGGAGAGGTATCTTGAGAATAGGTCTTCCAAATGAGCCAATATTAGGCATCCCGGTCTCCATAGATAGATTCGGAATCTCTATGGCTGGCGGGGTGACCCCGGCGGCGGCGATGATGGAATATGGAATACAAGTGGAAACCTTTGCTCCCCACTGCCTGGTAGATGTGAAGGACATGAAAAGGGTTTAGTTTTTCTGGAGATGGAAATAAGGGGATGGCAGATATAGTTTTTGGGCCTGTTCCTTCTAGAAGACTTGGCCGTTCTCTTGGGGTCAATAATATTCCGCCTCCAAAGACTTGTTCCTATTCATGCATTTATTGTCAGCTCGGTAGGACTAGAAATCTCTCAGTTCGGAGGCAATCTTATTATGATGCGATGATCTTGGCAAGGGCCATTCAGGAGAAGCTCGAGGGGCTTGCTGGCGATATAGATTACATAACCTTTGTTCCGGATGGTGAGCCAACGCTTGACATCGCTTTAGGAAAGGAAGTAAGGTTGATCAGGGATTTCTCTAATATACCGATAGCAATCTTGACAAACTCATCTCTTATCTCAGAAAAGGATGTGAGAAGAGACCTGCTTGAATTCGACTTAGTCTCTATTAAGCTCGACGCTGGCTCGAAATCGATATGGAAGAGAATTAATAGACCTCATCCAAGCCTCTCGCTTGAAGAGATACTAGATGGAACGAGATCCTTCAAGAAGGAGTTTTCCGGAAAAATTATATCAGAGACCATGCTGGTTAAAGGGGTGAACGCGGATACCGATGAGCTTGAGAAAATCTCAGAACAGATCTCGTTGATTGAGCCGGATAAAGCATATATCTCGATCCCGATCCGGCCTCCCGCTGAGAATTGGGTAACCCCGCCAAGCGAGGAGCAAATCGTTGAAGCATACGAGTTGTTCGCAGAAGTTTTGGGAAAAGATAAGGTCGAGCTGTTGATAGGTTATGAGGGATCAGGCTTCGAGCTGACTGGCGACCCCGCTGAAAGCATACTAAGCATAACCACTATTCACCCCATGAAACTGGATTACGCGTGGCAGGCTCTCTCTAGGAGAGTTCAGAATCCTGGCAGGATCATCGGTGAACTGCTAGCCTCAGGAAAGCTTAAGCTCGTAAATTATCGTGGAGAGCCCTTCTTGATAAGGAGGCTGGTAAAAGAGTGATAACGCTCAGACTTAAATTGTTCATAATAGTGATTCTGGTGGTAGGTTTGGCTCTCGTGGGAATCTTCTCATTCACTCTCCTGAAGAAGGCGCCCGTAGAATATTCGGAGACATCAACTCCAAGGAAGCCGATTAACTTAGGCTCTCTCGAGAGTTGTAAGCTGACGGTGGTCGTGGACAATTACAAGGATTCTGGACTTGAAGCGACATGGGGGGTCAGCATCTTCGCTGAAACGCCCTCAGCGAGAATTCTCTTCGATACCGGGCCGGATCCAGGCGTTTTAGAAAGGAATCTCCGAAGGCTTGGAATAGATCCTAACGAAATAGATTTTGTAGTGATCTCTCATGAGCACGGAGACCATGTGGGAGGGCTAAGCTATCTCGCGGAAGTCAGACCTGGCATGAAGGTCTATGTTCCGAGAGGCGTCGCCGGGAAACTGAAGATCCCCAATCTAGAGATAATTGAGGTTGATAACACGACGAAGATTGCCGAAGGCATTGCCGTGATAGGTTGGCTTTACGGCCCGCCAGTCGAGCAGGCCCTAGCGATAAACGTCAAAGATGTAGGGCTGATAATACTCGTGGGATGTAGTCATCCAGGGGTTGTGAATATCACGTCCAAGGCCATGCGGGATCTTGGGATTAAGCCATATCTAGTTATAGGCGGATTTCATATGGGGGGAGCCTCGAGCGCCACGTGCAGGGAGGTGGTTCAACATCTACTGGATTTAGGCGTTAAGAAGATAGCTCCGATCCACTGCAGCGGAGAGCGTATACGTCTGATCTTAAAGCAGGAGTTTCCGGAGAACTGGCTTGAATGTCATGTCGGGAGCAGGATCGAGCTACCCTAAGCGACGTTAATGAGCTCTTCAGCTATACCGCGGATTGCTTTCGCGGCGCGAGATTCAGGCTGAGTCTTTACGAGAAGATTTCCGTTTACATAGGATTTAACCACGCTTATGTCATAGGGTATGTGCCAGAAGACTATTCCAGCTTTTCTCAATGCATTCTCCACCTCTACTCTCATCTCCCCGCGTAGGCCAACCTTGTTTATCACAGCGAATATCTTCTTGCTTTCGGTCTTCTTGTAGAGTTTGATTAGCTTCTTTAGGTCCGTTAAACCCAGTCTCGTGGGCTCAGTAACCACGATGATGACGTCCGAGAACATCATTATCGTGTATATTCCGGAGCCTGTTCCAGGAGGTGAGTCCACAACCACGTAATCATAGTCTCTCATCTTCTTCTCAGCGTGCCGCAGGGTCTTCAAGATCATGACAGGAGTTCTTCTTGTCGTTGGCTTAAGCTCTCCAATAACCGCATCCAAATGGTGATCATCTTTATGCTCTTCTATATAGCCTGCCTCAACCCATGAATCTTCTATAGCCTCAAAGGGGCAGACGAGTTTGCATACGCCGCACCCCTCGCATAACTCGGGCATTAGAATCACCCTCTTTCCCGGGATCAGCATGAGAGCGTGTTCATGGCAGTTTTGGACGCATGCTCCGCAGAGCCTGCACTTCTCTTCCACTATCTTCGGCCTAAACTCCTTAACCACCTCTCTTGAGGTCGGCTTTGATTTCACGAAACCTTTACTGCAAGGGTTATCCACATCCGCGTCCACCAGCAAGGTTCTCCCAACCTCACTCAGGGTGAATGCTAAGTTTACCGCGAGCAGGGTCTTACCTGTTCCGCCCTTGCCTCCCGTAACAGCGATAACCTTGGTCATGGTCTACTGTCCTCCAATGCGCTGGCCTAACCAATCGAATATATCTTCTAACGCCCTTTTCACTCTGTTACTCATATTGCTTAATGCCACAGGCTTCATCATCGTGTATGATTCGACAACAACTTCGTCGTAGGGTATCCATCCAACGGTCTCCAGACCGAGCTCCCTAGGAATCTTCCTTGAAAAATTCTCATTTAGATCGTACTTGTTCAGGATGCAGTACGTCTCAAGTTTAAACGCCTTAGCAACCTCAAGTAACCTTCTCGCACCTTGGAGCGACTGAGGTATTGGTTCAATAACGATGAGCAGAAGGTCTGCCCCGCTTAGACTCGAGACTACTGGACAGCCGATCCCAGGAGCACTATCAACTATTAGATGATTTTTGTTCAGCTTTCTCATAAGCTCCTTGCCTTCTTTCTTCGCAAGGTAAACGATGTGGCCTGTGTTTCTTCCACCAACCTCCAGATCGCCCATGACCACGTGGACTCCGCTCGCAGATTCGGCCACCGAGATCCGGCCTGTTAGAACCTGTCTTATAGCTATAGCTTTGGCTGGGCAGACGATAGCGCATGCTCCACAACCTTCGCAAAGCTCAGTGATTATTCTCGGCTGGGAGTTCTCGACTAATATTGCATCGAAGTTGCATACATTGACGCACCTTAGACATTCGATGCATTTTTCATGGTCTATGCTGGCTTTCGCCGACTCTCGAACCTCCTTAACTGATATGCGCCGTTGTTCTCCCCCGAGGGCTAATATGAGGTCTGGGGCTTCTACGTCAGCATCTACGGCTACGGCTCCGCCAAGCCGGTTTTCAAAAAATATTGAAAGGTTTGAAGCCAGGAATGTTTTACCTGTTCCGCCCTTCCCCGAGGCAACTACTATCTCCAATTGAGCCCTACCTTATGAGCCCAAGTTTCTTCAAAGCTTCTCCAAGCGTTATTCCAGGCTCCACGACGTGAACTTGAAGTCCGGCCTGCTGAAATGCCATGGAAACGTTCGGCCCGAAGCTTGATCCCACAACCTCGGTTGCTCCGCTTCCTACGATCATCTGTGCGACAGCTATTCCAGCGCCCATGGGCATGGAGACCGCCTGGTTTGGAATTATGTTGACGGCCTTGACCTCTCCATCAGCGAGATCAACGAAAGCTAGGAAGGGGCATCTACCAAACCTCAGAGATATCCTAGAGTTTAACCCATTATTCTCGTCGACTGAGGCCACGATCCTCCTAACGCCAGGCTGAGGAGGTGGAATCGGCGGTTGCTGCGGAGCCGCTCCGGGGCCGGGCATCATTCCAGGCCCCATTCCTCTGCCAAACCCCCCTCCCATTCCTCTTCCTCGCCCCCAGCCATATCCATATCCGTAACCATAACTATAGGGTGGTGTGAAGGTCTGCGGCGTTGTCGGATATGCCGGAGGGTATGGCGGCTGAACCGTAGGCTGCGTGGGCTGTTGCTTCTTCCATTCCTCGGCTCTTTCCCTCATCTCCTTAATCTCCTTCTCCACTCTTTCCAACTCCTCTCTTACACTCTTAATTTCTTCCTCAAGCTGCCTTCTGTAATCTTCAAGCTGCTTCAACTCTTCTTCAGGGTTTAAGGGCGTGTATGGATACCGCCAGTATCTAGGATAAGGCCACCAAGCCATTTCACATCATCACCAGTATCTATGGCTGGCTACCAATAAAGGTACGGCCAGGTGCTGTAGTATGGATAGTAGCCGGCCCACGGGTATGGCCATAAGTAGCTATACCATGGATAATATCCATAGATCCATGGTAGCCACCATCTTAGCCCCCATGGAGCGCCGA
>CAZILE010000005.1:0-20891 GCA_964540045.1 uncultured Nitrososphaeria archaeon
CATCTCTGAAGCTCGCCTTCAAGCTCGCTAAAGCATTCAACGTTAAGATAGAAGATCTGTTCGAGTATAGGGAATCCGAGGAAGATGAATGATCAGCTCTTTTGATTAGGGATGAGGCAGAGAAATCTCAAAATCCTTTCACCAGCGTTGAGGAATGTATGCTTCAGGTTTGGCGGGATATAGATCGCGTAACCCGCTTCGAGGATTTTCTCTTCATCTCCGAGAACGAGCTTGCATTTTCCATCTAAAATGAACACCTCATGCTCCCATGGATGACTGTGTAATGGAGTTCTTCCGCCGGGCTCGACCTCGAAGAGCCTCATCGCGAAGTTCGGCGCTCCATCTTCCTTCGAGATAAGCCACCTGATCTTGGTTCCCTTGGCTCCGGCTTCCACTACCTCGGATGCCTCGACCTCGGAGAAGTGCGCGACTTTATATTTTCCCGATCCTTCCCGGTTCATGTTTAGGCCATCACCTTATTTCTTAGATAAGGTTTTACTGCCTTCTCAAGACCGAGTTACCTTTACTTGGAGGTAGTAGTCTAGCCCTTGGATTAAAGCGTTTAGGCTTGCCTCGATTATGTTTGTTGATGTAGCGGTCGTGGTCCAAGTTTCTGACCCATCTGTGAATTTTATGAAAACCCTCACGAGCGATGCTGTATCCCGCTCGGCTTCGGGCAGGATTACCTTATAGTCTATTAACTTAACTTTTCTGAGCTCAGGATAATCTTGTTCCAAGGCTTTGCGAAGAGCAATATCCATGGCGTGGACTGGGCCAACCCCCTCTCCTCCCTCGACCCTGATTTTGTCACCGATTTTAACCTTGATAAGGCCGTAGGATTTCGGGTCATTTAACCCTCCACCCGCGAGCGACGTCCATTCCAAGATCTCGAACTTAGACTGATACTTCTCGAAATGTTTTAGGAATATCAGGGAGATCGTTGCCGCTGCGTCGTCTAGGTTTACATCTTTAAGCCCAAGCTGTTTAACCTCATCCAAGATCTTAGGAAGCTCATCCGACCGCTTATCAATCTCGATCCCAAGCATCTCGCTTACACTCGCGATCAGAGCGGATCTACCACTTAGATCCGAGACCGTTAAAAGCCTCCGGTTCCCCACCAGCTCCGGATCTATGTGCTCATAAGCTCTCCTACACTTCGAGATCGCGTCGATGTGAAGGCCGGCCTTATGCGCGAAAGCGTATTCTCCCACGTATGGCTGATACCTGTTTCTCGGAAGCCCTGAGAACTCGTATACTAGGCTCGATATCCTCGCCAGCTTCCTCAGACCATGGGGGCCCGACTTCAGAGTCTTAACCCCCAACTTCAGCTCGAGGTTCGGAATCACCTGGCATAGATCGGCATTTCCAGCTCTCTCACCTATGCCGTTTACGGTTACTTGAATGTGAGCTGCTCCCGACAAGACGGCCATCAAGGTGTTCGCCACAGCATTTCCAGAATCATTATGCATATGAACCCCAATCGGCGCCTTCACCTCTTTTTTCACGAAGGCCACGATCTCAGCGACCTCATGTGGAAGACACCCCCCATTCGTGTCCGCGAGAACCAGGGTTCTCGCTCCAGCCTCCTCCGCCGCCTTCAAGACCCTTAGCGCGTATTCTCGATCCTCCTTGTATCCGTCGAAGAAGTGCTCTGCGTCGAAGATCACTTCTAGGCCATGATCTCTGAGATACTCGATGCTATCGGCTATTATCTCCAAGTTGTTTTCAGGAGATGTCTTGAGAATCTCCCTAACGTGGAGACTCCAGCTTTTTCCAACTACTACCGCGAGATCGGCTCCGCATCCTATGACCTCATTTAAGTTCTCATCCTTCTCAGACGGCACGTCCTTTCTCCGGGTCATCGTGAAGGCGGCAATCCTAGAGTTTCTGAAGCTCATCTCCGAGATTCTGCGCAGAAGCTCTTTATCCTTCGGGCTCGCGGCGGGCCATCCGGCCTCGATTATATGAACCCCGAGTTCGTCAAGCTCTTTAGCTACTTTAATTCTCGCATCTAGAGTGAAATTCACTCCTCTGCATTGTTGACCCTCTCTCAAAGTCGCGTCCAAGACCTCAACTTCTTTGGGAAGATCACTAGCAGACGATTTGTCGACCACCTACCATACCCCAACCCCCAAAGCTGCTTCCCCGAGAGAAACCGAGGCTTATAAGTTTGCCGCGTCAAAGATAATCTTCAAGCCTGCTGAATCCCTTTACTCCAGTATCTTCAGCCTCTTCTCCAAGGATGAGCTTTCCATAAACTCCATCATATCCTGGGATCAGCCTGATCCTGTTCTCTCTCATCCTCGCGATCGCGTCAGCTATCTCCGGGCTTGAGACCTTCGCAACTTCTTCCAGGTTTGCCTCAAGCATAACTCTGAACTCGTTTCCAAAATTGTTCACCAGAGTCTCGTATATTCTCCAAATCTTCTTCGAGTTCAGCCTGGTCTCAGCCTCGACCCCGATCCCCAAGCCCAAGGCGATGAGCTCCTGAAGGGGTAGAAGATAGATGAAGCCTTGAGCGTTCTCGGGTCTGTATCCTCGAGGCTTATCGGCGAGCTCCTCAACCCGATCATCAACCCCCTTAGTCAAGGTCTTTCCACAGACCGGACATCTGTAGCCAAGCCTTCTAGCTTCATCGGGCGGAATTGGGCCAACCCCGCATTTCCTGTGGCCAGACCAGTGGTATTTCCCGTATGCTGGTGGAACCTCGATCGTAAACTCGACGTGATTTCTTAAGGTTCTCCTGACTATCGCCTCGTATAGGCTTCTATAGCTTAGGGATTCTAGCTCAAAGACCGCCGCCTCCCTACCGAGCCTGTAGGGATATGGGCTGTGAGAGTCCGAGAAGCTTAGGATCGTGTATCTGTTCAGCCAGCTGACTCTCCAGTTCATGGGTGGGTCGCTGCTTAGCCCCGTCTCAATCGCGTGAATGTGCTTGACCTGATCCTCATAGCACTCCTCAATCCTATCCACTCCGCTCTTCGCTCCAAAAATACTCCACCAGGGAGTCCAAACATGCGCCGGGAAGACTATGTTTCGTTTGTCTAAGCTCATCACAATCTCGATGAGTTCAGCCGGATGCATGTTTAACACAGGTCTTCCATCAGCTGTGACATCTCCAAATCTCTTGAGCTCGGTTGAGAGCTGCTCCGCTATGTCGAGGCTCGGCATGAGAATGACGTGATGTATTCTTCGAGCCTTTCCCTCATACTCATGGATTGTTGCGACCTCGACCTGCGGGATGAAGTAGACATCGCCCCCGCTCTTAGGCTTATACACTCCATCCTCGATGAGATCTAAGCTTCTTCTGAGCTCCTCGAGCCAGCTCGGGTGGAGGGCGTCTCCAGTTCCGAGTAGGTTTAATCCCTTCAGCTGAGCGTAGGCTGAGAGTTCGTAAACATTCATCCGCTGGGAGGTTGCTCCCGAGTACCTGCTATGAACGTGGAGGTCGGCGAAGACCCTCAACCAGTCTCATCCCCGCCCCCTATAGCTCCCAACGCCATCTAACTACTTCAGAAACCTTGTACGGCGCTTTTGAAAGCCTTGCTGGATCGATACTCCTCCATTCGATTATCTTTTCTTCGATCTTCTTCTCGAGAACCTTAAACCCATGTGAGGATAGATTGAACTCGAGCTCTGCTGCCGCTGCCTCCACCTCGCCCCTCTCTCTAACCCTTCGGACTGATCTCGGAGTTAGGGCGCCGAAGACGAGCTCTACTTCCACTTGGGACTTGCTCAGCTTTCTCAAATCGATCCTAGACGGCAGATACTTCTCACTCAGCTCTTCGATTATCTCCTGAAGCTTTCTCAAATCCTTCTCTTCAGCCTCGGCCCTGAGAGTTAAGGCTGGAGCCTTTTCATGGACAATGAAGTAACCTAGGTAGATTTGGAGAGCCCCCTCGAAGTCGGGGTTTTTGCGCGAGAGCCCGTAGATCAAGAGCTCCTGTCCCTCTCGCAGGAGGAATCTCTGGCTAAGCTCGGCCGGGATAGTTATCACCAAGCTGTTTCCGCTCCTCCTTATGGCCCCCCTAAAGGTCACGGTATCCTCCGTCCAGCTCATATGATCCCAATCATCCCTAAATAATATCTGGAATTTACGGTTATTTAAGCTAGGCTTTTTAAGAAAGAGGGGAGCAAGGCTTTAAGCCTCCCCGTCTCGGAAAACTGGTGAGAACTTGATGCTGATGGCGGCGCTTAGAGAGCCCGGCGAGGAAGAACTCGTCTGGCTCCTCAGATATAGGACTAGGAGGAGGATCCTGTTGGCCATAGGTGATGCTGGAAAGATAAGTGCAACCACCCTCAGAGACTCTTTGAAGATAAGCACAGGATCCCTCTATTATAATCTCAGGCAGCTTAGGAGGTTCGTGACTCAGGATAATGATAAAAACTACATGTTGACAGATGAGGGATTGAAGGTCTATAAGGCTCTCAAAGAGAAGGGGACGATCACGGCTGCCGATCTGATGGAGCCGAACAAGCGGAGTGGGCTGGTCTCGGCTTTGAATAACCTCTTCTTCCCGCTCTGGCTTTACACCCCCCTCTACGAGCAGAAGGCAATTACCCTAATACTCCCAGCCCTAAGCGCGATCCTCTCAATAGCCCTCCTAATCTATACCCGTCAAGTACCCTTCCTAATGCATTTCTATAAAGTTCAGCCTGATGTATTTCAGATCGCGGGCCAGTATTTTCTAAACATTGGGATAGTATATGTTCTGGCAACCTTGTTCTCGATAATATTCTCAGGCGTCATCTTTAGAGGTCGGGGGGAGGAGAGCGTTGTCAGTAGAATCAGGAATGTTGTATGGCAATCTGGCTTCGATGAAGCAAGATTCTTCGCATCTCTCATGGTTGCATGCTTACCGCTGATGATCTATCCCGCCATTCTCTCTGCTGACAAACTCTTCAAACTCGGCTTGATTCCGGTGGAGAAGACTACTCAATATTACCTGCTTACGGGCACCTTCTCAGCGATATCTCAGGTTGCGTGCCTGCCGCTCCTCACGGCGCTAATAGCTTATGGAAGGAGGCTTAATGGGACTACCGCCGCTTTGGTGGCCTTGATAATATTCTTCGTGTCCCACATAGTTTATCAGATTCTCACGGTTGGGGCGCTCACTTAACGGTCATCTCTACTGACACATCCTCGGGTATCTGAATTCTCATTATCTCTCTCATAACTCTTTGATCGGTTATGAGAAGGTCTATCAGCCTCCGATGAATTCTAAGCTCATGTTTTCTCCAAGTCTTCGTCCCCTCGCCGCACGGAGACTTTCTAACTGGGAGAACGAGCCTTCTCCTCGGCAGGGGTATCGGTCCCTTGATCTTCGTCCCCGTTTTCAGGGCTATTTCTCTGATTTCAGAGCATACCTGCTCAACCTTCTCAAGATCCGTGCTTGTCAGCTTTATCCGCACGTTCGTCGGCATGCCTGTTCACCGCCTCAGCCACCAACCCCTATAAGCCACCTTATTTGCTTAACTCTTCTCCAAGGGATGAATCAGCTACCCTCCCAGTCGAGAAGCCTCTTCTCGCCCTCTATCCTTTTAAGATCGGTTATGTCCTGAGTGACTTCGAGGGTTCCCAGATACCTTCCACTTCTATCCCTGACCGCGAAGTACCTGATGTAGACCAGTCTTCCATGATGATTTATCCAGAACTCGGCGACATCCCGCTCCCCTTTCTTGAAGGCCTCTAGAATCTTATCGACCACGTGAAGGCTTTTCTGCGGATGACAGTTCTGAACCCTCCTCCCGATCACAGCTTTAGTTCTGACGAAGATTCTTCCCCTCGCCGGATTATTGAAATACCTGACGACGTCATCGGAGTCCACGAACGAGATATCTAACGGCAGGGTATTCAGTATTGCGTCTATCTCCTCTCTTGTAAGAGAACCTACCTCGAGCTGAATTCCTTCAGATTCTTTGGATGTAGATTGTGAAAAATCGGAGTCGAGACCGCTCCTTCTTCTTTCATTAGGTAATTTGTTCATTTTTGTCTGCAGCAGTTTATAACGCCGTATTATAAGTTTTTACAAAATCAGCGAGCTCCTTAGACATTTATCGCCACCTCATTCCCTCGAGCTTCCTACATAATTTGTCGAAGACCTTTGAGAGATACCAGCCTTTAGCTGATAGCGTAAGAATTCTTCCGGGGAGATAGACTCTGGCACTCACTTGATATAGAGCTCTTTCACCTCGGATCCTCTTCCGCTTAACATCTATCACGACCTCGACTATGGGCTTGTACCGCTTAAAGATCCGGTCGAACGTTCTGGCAAGCTTATCCTCCGTGGTCTTTAATTCTAGAAAATCCCCAGCTTCCGGCAACCCAAGAACGTATATTCGCGGCCTCTTCTCAGGCTTAAGCCTTAGGAAAATGGAGATAACCTCTCTCGGAGTTACCGTTCCCAATGGTTTAAGATCTTCGTGAACTATACACGCATTCTCTCCTAGGTTTTTCATCCGTTGTAAGGCTTTTGAGAGAGGAAGATCCTTATCGACCAGCGTTGGAGATCTGTTCATAACGCTTTTAACCGGAATGCTCCAAGCCTTTATTCCTCCGCCCACCCGATCGCCCCTCCTAGCACTTTTCCTCGGCTGAAGCATGTTGAAAACCAAATCCCCAATAGATAGGCTGCCGACAATTTTCTCCCCCTCCATCACCGGAAGGTAGATGAGATCCCGCTTACGCATAGTGGATCTGGCCGCCGAGAGCTTGTAGCTTGCTTCTACATGCGGGATCTCGGTGTTCATAACTTCACCACATGAGATGTTTTGAGGAAGATAGGAGTCGGAGAGAGAGTTGAAGATATCGAGTTGGGAGATAACTCCGAGAACGTCATCCCCCCTTTTAGCGATCAAGCTCCAAGCACGGCTCATAAACATCAAGTCTGCTGCCTCTAGAACCGGTGCCTCGGGATCTATTGGAATAGCGAATCCAGCGATTTTTCCTAGGGATGTGCGCTCTGGATCTGAGACCTTGAGCAAGTCGATTAAGGTTATGAAACGAGGTTTTTTCCTAGATTCCACGATAGCCTCGTGGGCTCCCGACCTGCGAAGCTCTCCTATTAGGGCTGATACCTTATCGTCTGACGAGAATATGAGAGGAGGTCTCATGAGCTCGGAGACCTTTCGGAATGCGAAACTTTCCATAATTATTATGCTCCAAAGTGACATTCCCAAGGCCGTATTTAAGGGAGGAGAGAGCTGGATCGAGAGGTATAACTGAGAGGCTATGATTGAGAAGATAACCAATATAGCTTGCGGCGGGCATATTTTAAGGCCAAAGGGGGTTAAGCTTGCTTAGAATAGCCTTAGATGTCGATGGAGTTCTCGCGGATACGATGAGACTTTGGCTGAGACTTTGGAATAGAAGATCAAGTCAAAGTCTTAGCTATGAAGAGCTCGTTGAGTGGGATTTCTGGAAGAGGCTTGGAATAAGCGGTGAGGAGTTCATGGAGCTCATGAAGGAAGCTTGGAGGATGTGGAGGGAGCTTCCGCCTACCGAGCCAAATCTCTCCGAGAAGGTCTCTAGGCTCAGGTCTCTCGGCAGGGTTGACATAGTTACGGCTAGGCCGAGAGAAGTTGAGAAATATACTCTCAGGTGGCTTGAGGCTCATCGGATACCATATGATGGATATGTTTTGATGAGGAGTAGTAGGGTGAAGGCGACCCTAGATTACGATGTCTTCATAGATGATTCACCCCTGATGGTTGATGGCTGCGCGATGAGAGCTAGCCTTCTGCTTCTGTACGATAGGCCGTGGAATAGAGGGATTCTCGAGGGCGCTCATGTTAAACGGATCAAAAACTTGAATGAGGCATATCAGGTTCTCAAGGAGATGCTGAATAAATGAGAATAGGATATCTTAGTAAGCGAGATTCTCTGAAATTCTTGGAGAAGTTAAGAAAGCATCGGTGGGCTGCCGAGCTGGCCGAGAGGAAGACTAAGCGAATTCTTCAGATAATTGAGGAACACTTCACCCTTTACAAGGTTCATGGATTTCTTATAGCTGAGAGGGGCGGCCGCATCTTCCCAACAGTCCACGAGGAATATAATCGAGAAATCTTAGGTTTTCTTCCCGCAATCGTAGTCGATATGGGGGCCGTCCCCTACATCGTTAGGGGCGCTGACGTTATGAGGCCAGGTGTCAGGGAGTTCAGGGAAAGCTTTAGGAAAGGTGAGATAATCATCGTCAGAGACGAAAGGAACTTTAAGCCTCTCTCGATCTCCCTAGCCCTCGAAGACTCCGATAAGTGCGCGAGCATGAAGAAGGGTAAGATTGCTGAAAACCTACATCACGTGAACGACAAGATCTGGAGGCTCGTTCAAAGCGCTAAGCATCTGATCGATCGGAATTAAGCTTACCCATTCTGAGGAGAAATGGTATTCCTAGAAGGTTTATGATTGAGGCAGTCCAGAAGAGTTGCTTCAACCCCATTGACTGGTAGATTAATCCTCCGATTAGGGGGGCCGGTATCGATGCGAGCATTGTGAGAAGATCGAGGGAGCCTATGAGGGAGCCTATTCCATATCCCTTGTCAATCTCTGCAACGATCTTCCTCCTAGCGGGCATGTCCATCGAGCTCACTATTCCCATAAAGGCTGCGGCGGCCATTATTGATGTGAAGTTCCATGAATGAGCGTAAGTGATCCAAGAGAAGAATGAGAGCGAGAGGTGGCCTAAGAGGATAAGCCTGCTCTCCAGCCTATCAGCCAGAACGCTCCAAAACATAGTAGTCAAGAACATGAAGAAAAGCCAGAGGAAATTGACGAGACCTATTCCGCTGTCGGATAATCCAAGCCACCCCGCATAAACCGAGATAAAGGGGAAGATCGCGTTGAAGCTGATTGAATGGAAGATCAAGCCTATTGCAAGAAGCTTGAACTTGGCGTGTTCTTTGAGTATTCCGATTAGACTCGCAGACCGCTTACCCCTGCTCATGAGCCTAGGCTCCGCCTTCAGAAGCATTATTAGAGGCAGGGCTGATAGGCTGACGATCATACTTGCGAAGAAGAGTATCCTGCTTCCGAAAAGCTCCTTAAGATATCCGCTTACAAGCGATCCGGAAACCTCTCCGAGAAGACCTGCGGAGAAGATGAATCCATAAACCATTCCGGCCCTGCTTAAGCCTCCTCTCCTGACTGCGTAAACCGTTGCCGATGTGAAGAAGGCTCCTTCCCCGAGACCTATCAGGATGCTCGCCAGACCTATCAGCGGGATGTTCGTCGAGAAGGCTAGAAGGAGCACTCCGGCTGAGGATGTCGCGACCCCGATGGAGAGTATCTTTCTTGGATCTATCTTGTCAGAGATGCGGCCTGACGGGAAGGTCATGAGAGCATAGGAGAGATTATAAAGCATCGTGAGCGCTCCGAGCTCTTCCCCTCTGAACCCTAGATCGAGGATAAGATATTTTCCCCATAGAGTATACCAGAGCCAAGCCCCGAGATTCACTAGGAAATACGCTACCGCGAGGGGGAGGGTTCCTGATAGCGGGTCATCAGAAGAGTTCTCCGCCAACTTCGATCCCTCCTCAAGTAATCAGGATTTTAGGATTCGCCTGAAGAAGTTTCTCAGGCGTGAGAATTAGATATAAGATGCTTGTTCAGCGTATTATGCGTTGAGCGGGAGGAAAGAGAAGAAGCTTAGGATCGTCGACCATAGGCACTGCAGAATATGCGGCAAGGCCATTCCACCGGATCGGGAGTTCTGTTCAAGCGGGTGCGAGGAGGTTCAGAGAAAAATGGAAGCCAGGCAGAAGCGGATGAAAAACCTCTTAATGATAGTGTATGTCCTCGTCTTCGGAATACTCCTAGCCATGATATTCTTGCGGGGAATAGGTTAGTAGGGCTCCTCCTTTAACCCGAGAAGGTAAGCTACGTAGTTTGTTCCAAGATGAAGAGATGCCGTAACAAATGTCAGCAGAATCAGGGTTATTACATCGAGCCAAGCCGGCGCACCATAAGCCAGAGTTGAGAAGAGGAGAGCGAATACTAAGAAGCCGAGTTGATCGAGGCCTGGAGCGGGCTGACCTCTCCTCAGTCCGAGCCTCCGCTTTAAGAAGGATCCTAGAATATCTCCGATCATCGCTCCGAGGCTCAGGAGGAGCGGCTCGAGGACGTTTCTGTAAAATCCTGGAAGCAGGAGAAGTAAAATCATCCCCACGGCGGTTCCACATGATATCCCCACAATAAACCCTTCGATCGTCTTCCCGTCTCCAAGAACTCTCCTCCCATCCCATGCTTTAGCACCTCGATCAAGCGGCGTCGCTCTGCCCATCAGCCTAACCCCAATTACTGGAGATCCGTTCGCGACATATGCCGGTAGGACGAATATTATTGCTTGGAGAAGGTCCTCCAGCAAGGCTCATCAATTCATCTCATAAGCTCCCTTAAAAATTGGAAGACGTATTCCTCAGGTAATCTCCCGGAATCTTCCGAGCGGATACCAACATCTAAATGAATTGAGAAGTTATTTCTATACGCTTAGGAGATATTTTTCTCGCATGCGGCTCGCTTTCTGGAGGAAGATGAAGAAGAATCAAAAGCGGCTGAGCGTAGATGATATTCTCGAAAGGCTCAGCCTGATTAGGGCCAGGCTGTCCAGGCGCATCAAGGAGATGGAAGCTAGGCACAAGGAAATGTTCGAGCAAGTCGTTAAGGCGCATATGGAGAAGGATAAGGAGAAGGCCGCTATGTATGCTGAGGAGCTGGCCGAGCTTAGGAAGACCCTTAGGAGGCTTACGCATGCGAGCCTCCTGTTAGAGGGAGTTGTGTATAGGATAGAGGCAGTCAAGGATCTCAACGACGCGAGCAGGATAGTCCTTCCACTCAAGGACGTTCTAACGATTGCAAGCCAAGAAGTTAGGGGAATTGCTCCAGCAGCATCGGATGGATTAAGCGAAGTGGTCGAGATCATGGAAGATCTCTCGATCAACGTCGGAAGAATCTCTGAGCCTATTGATGTTGGTTCCCAGCTAAGTGAAGAGGCCAGGAAGATTTTGGAGGAGGCAAGTTCGATCGCCGCTCAAAGGAGATCTAACAGAAGCTTTGAGTAACTTCATTTAGCTTGATTAACTCTTGAAGTATTCTTTTGACATTTTGTCGGCGTACTTGAGCGGCTCTGGATATCTTAATCCGAGCATCTCGATTATCTTCGGAACCTGTCTTACGTCGATCATATACCCTGGGCTGGCATAAAATGTTCTACCTTCCTTTGGCTTGAACCAGTATCCTAAAACTTCTCCCGAGACCTCAACCTCGCCAAACCATCCTCCTTCTCTCTCGGATCCGACTAGAAGAGATTTCGCAATTCCGAGAGTGGGCTTGTTTAGGGCCAAGCCGAGGAAGACTGCCAAGCCCATCTTTCTTGGATGAAGCAGGCCATGGCCATCGACTAAGAGTATTTGCCAGCCCGGATCTAGGAGCTTAACCACCCTAAGCATGATCGGGGCCTCACGGAGGAAGAGCAAACCAGGAACATATGGATACGCGGCCTCGCAGACTAGATGCTTTTCATCGACCGGCTTATCTTCCTTTAAGCTCCACATCACCGCAGCTGCAAAGGCCAGATTGCCTCTATATGCTACATCAACCGCCGCGACTAATTCTATTTTCTTGAGATCAATACTTTTCCAAGATCTCCAGAGTATGTTGCTCAAGGATCTCTGAAGGTCTGTGAAAAACTCTTCTAAGACCTCGTTTCTACGGTTCATCTGAATATTATCGGGATTTTGCCGGATTTAAGATGTATGATGATTAAGGTTTCTTGAGAAAGTTCACGGCATCGGCCAAATGACTTGGCTTTGCGTGTTCCTCCTCTCCCTGACCCTCAAAGACCTCTAGGAGAAAGTTCTCGGGTTTAATTTCATTCAACCTCTTCTTAATGAACCGGAGATACCTATCCGAGCTATCCGTAATCTGATGATCTCTAACCCATTTCCCGTTAAACTTAATTCCGCTGTAATGCATTATCTTGATCTTATCTCTCAGGGCGGTTAGCCACCTCTCCAGCTCCTCTTCGACCCGCTCTCTCCCGATCTTCCTCGCTGTTGAAACTATCACGTGGCCCACGTCCAAGCAGATTCCAGCGGACCTCGAGGCAATTTTCTTAAACATCTCAAGATCCTCTCGAACGTTCTCTATTAGGAGCCTCAAGCCGAAGTTCTTCGAGATCTCGCTTAATTCCTCAACAGACCTTATAGCTGCTTCCACGACCTCTTCCTTAACCTCCTCTATCCTGTCAACCGCCTGATCCGTTGAGAGATGGATGACGAGATAGTCGCATTCATAGCCTGAAATAGCTGAGGCAACTTTTTCGAAAACTTTGAGCGAGGCACATCTAACCTCCTCAAGGGGGGAGGAAAGGCGGAGATCCCTCCAAGGAGCGTGAAAGGCTATTGAGAGATCCTCGCCGAGAATCATTTTAACGACCTCATCTAGTTTGGGATCTCCCCCGAATGGCCATGGGTGATCTAGGCTCACCTCCATGTAGTCGAATCCGACGAGCCTGGCCTCTCGAACCAGCTCCTCCATCTTATCCCGATAGCCGTACCAGATAGGAAAACCTAGCTTAAGCATCGATTATCTAGCCCACGCCGCTCAATCCACAATATAGCCATATCCTCGCAGAAAGAATTATAGTCGGGCTGGTGAATACTTTATTCCGGGATGAAAGAATGGGCTATCCAGTGGGAAAATCCTCCCTGAAGATGAACCACAACCTCTCTCAGAGGAGGATCAGGAGAAAGCATCATGTGAGAGCCGCTGATCGCTCTCCCAAGAGAATTTAGACCTGTTTTGAGATTCGTTCATCTCGCGGATCTTCATCCAATATGCTTGAAGCTGGAGATCAAGATCTTCATAGTCCGGGAACTTTTCTGCGATTAGCTTATTGAACTCCTCGTCATGTCTCCACTTGATTAGATGACATATTTCATGATAGATCACATATCTTATCAGCTTCTCAGGCAGGAACTGCGCCTCCCGGTTAATCGTTATGTTTTTCTCGCTACTGCAAGTCCCCCAGCAGCTCTTCATCTTCCTAACGAAAACCTTATTCACCCTCACGTTTAGTTCTTTTCCATATTCCTCGACGAGTCTCTGAACAAGTGATCTAAATTTCCTCTTCGTCCTGGGGATGAGTTCTAGAGAATCCATTAGCGCTCCGGCTTTTCTCACGAATTCTATCTGCCTCGAAATCCAGCTGCTGTTTTCCCTCACGATTCTAAACGGGTCCATGTTCTTCGGTACGATGATCCTAAGCTCGTTTCCCCAAAGCTCCAGTCTAGGATACTTTACCGACTTCCTGATTATCCTATACTTGATAACCGACCCTTTCATGCTTTCACACAACGTAGCGAACTTTACTCTATTGTTATCGAATTTTACTTTTTACTTTATCTCGACCTTGGGATGAAGCTGATTATTTCTGAAATGCGTAGTTGATAAATTTTTCACCTAATGGTTAAGATTCAGTTTGCTCACATCTCCACCATGGACGAAAATAGCCTTTTTTGAGCCGATGGAACGCAACCTGTGGAGTTAGTTTACATGCGGAGCTCTTATGTAGAAGGCTTTCATCCATGGGCCATGATGTACTCGTCTTCACTCCCCAGCTTAAGTCTCCCCTTGATAGGGAGACTTAGATGACTTGAAAGGAGAAGCTAAGGATCTTATTGGCAGATGAGTCTAGGAGGGAGCAGATATCTAAGAATGCTAGGAGATATGCTTTGGCGCGCTCTAATGAGAAGGTTGCGAAGATGTTTCTTGAGCTTATAAGCTCGATCTAGTATATTCTCCCCCTATCAAGCTCCGCCAGCAGGTTGTTCAGCGAGAGAACCCCAAATCCTATCATAGTGTCTGCGGCCCCATAGCTTACCACTATCTCATCTCTTCCAACCTTGGTCGCTCCGCATGGAAATATGGTCATCGGCCTATCACCCAGTATCTCATACGGCTTCCGAGGAGTCATTATGTATCTCGGAGTCACCGCCTCAACTGCTACTCCGCTTCTCGAAACTGAGAACTCAGCTGCGAAAACCTTGTAGGCCATTGACTCCTCATCAATTCCGTGAATTAGAGTTAAGATCCTATTCTTCCGAGTGTCCACTATCGGAGCTGCCCACCCAATCTTAACTTCAAATGGAGCGGGGTGCATCACCTCGACCCCGTTGTCGATTTTTATCTCCTTAATTTCTGTTCCATGATTAAGTAAGAGCTTTTCATCAATTCTGCTTATCATGAGGTGGAAGGTGTCCGTTATCAGGTGAGGTCTGTGAAGCAGGTAAAGATCTCCGCCCGCCGCCTTGTATAGAAACGCGTCCTTATTGCTTACTATCTTCCCGAAGTACTCCTTAGAGAGGGTGAAGACGAACTTCTTTACCCAAGTCTTTAGATCTTTGTCGTAGACCGCGGTTATGGGTAGGGTTCGATCTTCCCTGACGGCTGAGTAGTAGTTTATCGATCTTCCGGTGTAGGTCATGTAAAGATTGCCATTGAGCTTATAGACTCTCGGATCCTCAGTTCCCCAAATATCGTATCTCGTTGAGGGATAGACTACGACGTCGCCGACATAGCTGTTCACATCTATATATCTATTGAATAGGTCATTTAAGGAGACTTGCATTCTCAGGACACTGCTGACGTAAAGGTAGTAGCCTAAGATTATCCTCGCATAGACCTCTAGGGATTCCTCCTTCGGTTGGAAGACCGCGCTTGCGTTGAATGCTGTAAGGGGGTGTGGGATCGGGTAGTCGTGGATCAAGATCCTGTTTGGGCTTATGACCCCGAATCTCGCGACGATGTCATCGGTAACTGGGGTTCTGAGCCTTATTGCTTCTTCGCAGCCCTCAGCTTTCTCGAACTCAGGCTCTTTGGCCATTATCGAAACCGCGAGATCACCATTAGATAAGAGTATTTTAAGGTATTTTTCCCGCCGAGGAAAACCTCTTCTAGCCTTTTTAGCAGGTTTTACCTAGATAGGGAGGAATGCCCATCAATGGCTATCGAGTTGATGCGGAAGAAGCTAGGAGATGGGCTAAGAAGAACGGGATTAAGAGAGTTTTGATCCAGTCACCTCCAGGTCTCAGGAAGATCGCTCAGATGCTTGTTGAGAAGCTTTCAGGCGATCTTGAAGAGGTCTTTGTTCATGGAGGAGGCTGCTGGGGCGGATGCGACCTCGCAGTATCTCACGCCAAGGCGGTTCAGGCAGATGGAATAATACACTTAGGCCACGTGAGATTTCTTGAGAAAGATCCGATCCCAACCCTATATCTTGAGTGTAGGAGAACAGACCCTGAGCCCCTCCTAGCCGCACTTGAGAGTGGCAGAGAGCTCATTCAGCAGCACCGTAAAGTCGGGGTGGGGGCTACGGTTCAGTGGCTGGACTTCCTAAATCAGGTTGAGAGTAGACTGAGAGAGTATGGAGCGGAGGTTCTCATCGGAGCACCGACCCCGCCACTACGTTATAAAGGCCAGATCCTTGGATGCGCTTATGAACCCCTTCTGAGGCTCTCCAATAAGGTCGATTGCTACCTGATAATAGGTAGTAGATTCCATGGTTTGGGTTTGGCTCTCCAGACGGAAAAGCCTGTCTACTCACTGGACCCCGAGCTTAAGAGAGTTAGCAGCTTAGACGTGGAGGTGGAGAGGGCTTTGAGGTCGCGGTATGGGTATATTGAGAGGTTTAGGCGGAGTGGGAGGGTAGGGATCTTGGTGAGCGTTAAACCCGGTCAGTATAGGATGGGGGTCGCCGTGAAACTTAAGAGGCTTTTGAAGGATTCTGGAATGAAGGCGGAGATCCTTATAATGGACGATGTAGAAGCTGACCTGCTCAAGGACAGCGGGCTCGAGGGCTTCGTCAACACGGCTTGCCCAAGGCTCTCAATAGAAGATCAGCAGAGGGTTGACATGCCGCTCCTCCTTCCGATGGAGGCGTTGGTAGCGGTTGGGGCGGTCAGATGGGAGGAAGTCGTCAGAACCCCGAGATACTTCTCAATGGAGGTTTGATCAGAGATGGTGTTCGTTAAGGATGGTGGGGTGGTCGCTCCCGGAGAACCGATCTGCGTTCAGGAAGAGTTCGATCCAGGCGAAAACTCGGTATTGGATAAGAGCGGTGTAGTGGCGTCCAGAATTCTGGGGAAAGTGTTTTATGATAGAGCAAGGAGAAGAGTTGATGTTAAGCCCCTGAGAAGGCCTGAGGTCATCGGGATCAATGATCAAGTTCTAGCTCACGTGAAGGGGATCCAAGACAAGATAGCTATCGTGAGCATATTGTCAGTTAATGGCCGCGCCCTCAAGCATCCAAGAACGGCGGTGATAATTCCTAGAAGGGGGAGGGGTGTTAAAGGGGAGATGAAGGACCTCATAGGAGTGGGAGACCTCGTCGTGGCCCAAGTGGTAACCTCATTCATGGGGGTCATAGGGCTCTCGATCTGGAGACCGAACCTCGGCGTCGTCCTCGGAGTATGCAGTAAGTGCTCCGGAATCTTGACGAAATCAAGAGGCGGGCTAGTCTGCTCCAGATGCGGGGATAAGCATAAACGTAAAATCGTGCCATACTATGGGAACTTAGAGCAATTAACCTCTATGCTAGAGGTGAGAACGGGCTGAGGATCAGGATACTTAAGCAGAGGGATGACTTCCTAGAGCTTGAGATGCTAGAGGAAGATTCAAGCTTACTCGATTCCCTAAGCGAAATCCTTCAGAAGATGGATGAAGTGGAGTATTCTGGAGCGATAGTGGAGCATCCTCTAACAAGAAGAGTTCTCCTACGAGTTAAGACCGATGGATCGCGGCTTAAGGCTTCAGAAGCCGTGAAGAAGGCTGTTCAAGAGCTAAAGCATATATCGGCTCAGCTGAGAAAGGAACTTGAAAAGCTTTAGTGGGATAACTTAATTAGTGGATTATGCGCTCGCATTAGAGGTGTAAGAGAAGTGGAGATCTGCCCCAAGTGTGGCAAGATAATGACCTTAAGAAAGACGAGTAAGCCGGCGTGGGTCTGCTCCAGATGCGGGTATGAAAAACCCGTTCATGGTGGGGTGGTCTACACAAAAATACGGAAGCGGGGAGGAGTAGCGGTTACGGTCATCGAGAAGGGAGAGGAGGAAAAGGTGCTGCCAATCACGACCGACGTGGTCTGCCCGAAGTGCGGAGCAAGGGAAGCATATTACTGGTCTCTTCAAACCAGATCCGCTGATGAGCCAATGACCCAATTCTTCCGATGTAAGAAATGCGGCTACACTTGGAGAGAATACGCTTGAGATAACCGGGGACAAAGTCTAAATCTCATATAACGAGTATATACGATCTCTTAACTCCCGGAGGAATTCTAAGCTCTCTAAGCTCATCCTCCCTAACAGATACTGAGAAGAATCCCCCGAGATCCATCTTCTGCTCCGCCAAAGTCTTGAGAAGAAGATCGAAGAGGTCTGGATCTGGAGTCCGGCTGCTTAGCGTGAGGACGCTTTCACTTTTACAATTCTTTCTCAGGAACAACCAATACGCCTTCGCCTCGCCCTCCTCACCATTCGAGTAAACTATTGGGATCGAGCGACCGTCAGCCGAGATAGGATCACATAAGAGAAGGTGTATAGGTCTTGAGATCGTCGTGGAGAGGTAGCTAGCGAGTGGTATGCTTAGAAGGTCTAGAGGAAGTATCGAGGTTATCTTCATTCCAGCGAATTCTTCTAGAATGTATGCTCCGATTATCTTCACTAAATTGGGGTTTAACATTATCCTCGTTAAATCTAATCGCCCTCCATTAAACTCGGCGTACTTCGTGATTAGAGCCTGAAGATTGATATTGCTCAAGAGATTTTTCAAAAGCTTCTCAGCCTTAGGACCTCTCGGGGCAGTTTTCCCAGTAATGTATCTGGTTAAAGTTGAGATCGGGAATCCTGTGATTCTTGAAAGAGCTTTATAATCATACTTGGATTTAAGAACCCGGAGAAGATCGACCACCACGAGCCCGGCATCTGCCGATAAATCTATCAACAAGTTGCTACTCTTCCTGAAAGCCCTAGGCATGACGCTCAGCTTAGTTGTCTTGAAAACGAGCAATTAAGATTTACAGCTCAAATCTCTTTGAAGTCATACCCAGAAAATTCAAGCAGCATAACCGGCCGCAAGAAAAAGAAAAGAAGAGGTCCTCATAGAGTATTGACGTGAGAGGGCCCGTGGCCTAGCTTGGATGGGGCGTCGGCCTGCGGAGCCGAAGGTCCCGGGTTCGAATCCCGGCGGGCCCATCAAGTCTCAGGAGATATTCGATTTTAGAGATGAGGCGGTAGCTGTAAAGCGCGGATTACTGCATCTTATCTAATACACGCTTCTCAACAAATTCTAAAGCTTGCTCCAGAAGCTCCTCTACAAACGTCCTAGAATAAAGGTTGCCGAGAATAGGAGCCCTCCTACTCCAAAGGATTTCAGTATCTCATCAGCTTTCCTTCTTCACTCCCATTATTATGTAGGCTTCCCTTTTTCTCGGATAGGTTATGGTTATTGGGTGAAACCGTATATCCTTTAGACCCAGCTCCTTAAGCATTTTCTTAAGATCCTCATCCACTCTCCACCTAATCCACCTATCGCTCTCAGGTTCCAGTAAGGCCATAATTCCTCCGGGCTTCAAGACCCTTATCATCTCCCTGAAGGCCTTCTTTCTTTCTCGGTAATGGACAGTATGGATCGAGAAGCTGGCTACAACCTTATCGAAGTAGTTGTCCGGGAATGGTATGTTGCGGACATCGCCCTTTCTGAACTCGACCATCTCTGACACCCCTTCTATCCTCGCATTTCTAATCGCGTTCTCCATGGATGTCCCTCCAGCAGCCGGAACCCAGATATCCATCCCTATCACTTTACCAGTCTTCATGGCCTTGGCGTAGCCTATCGCAAGAAGACCTCCACCAGTTCCAACGTCTAGAATGAACTCGCCGTCAACAGGCTTAACAATCCTAATGAATTCCTCTCTTATCCTAAGCTTCTCCTCGAGAAAACCTCCTCTCATCCATGAGAGAGCGCGCCAGATTAAATAGGCTGCTGGGAGGATCAGGATCAGTAGGAGGTAATGGGCCACGAAAAATCCGATCACAGCTATGAGGAGGACGATTGACCCGAGAAAGAAATTCAACAACACGTGCCAACTAGGATAACCATAGTAGGGCCTCTCCTCTTTCACAAAACCTGAAAGAACGAGCCTACATAATTAGTTTAAGACCCTTCTGAGCTGGGGTCCTATGCCGGGGCCGGGATTCGAACCCGGGACAACGGGGATGCACCCAAATCCTCGGATTATGAGCCCCGCACTCTAACCAGGCTGAGTTACCCCGGCATCCAATAGTAGGTCTTAGAACTTTTTATTTAAGCCTCACCTTTATGATCAAATCCGGAGATGGAGGATGGTTATGATCCAGACTTATCAAACGCAAATTAGTAAGCATGAAAGTCCTCTCTGGATTTAGAAATTCCTTACGCGAGCCTAGGCTGATGAAAGGGCGGCTTAGGTAATAAACGCTGGAATAGACGTGTTGCGAGAGATTTATAAGAGCCGGGCAAAGTCGGCTAAAGATCACGATATCAAGAACTCATACCGCTACAAACTTAGCTTCAAAACCTCTATCAAAATAAAGATAAAGAAGTAGATTTCTCACCTCACTTCCAATTCAACGTAGTCGATTGCAGTCCATTCGCCCGCCCAGATGCCTCTGGGCCCTCCTGCCTGGGCTTCTATGACCAGCCAGGCGTCTGATAACGATTTAAAGTATTCTGATTTCTTAATTAGATTCGTTATGTCATAGCTTCGCTCAATCCATCCAGATCTAGTATCCAAAACAATTTTAGCTATCTGTATCATTTCATCTTTCCATACCGGTACGAGCTTTATTACCAGGATCGAGTCCCCGCAGCTTGAATCATCATCACAAAGCGCCGCGTTAGCATTCACGGTAGGTCTGTGTTCTCGTTCGATATTGTTCGAAAAGCCTGTGGAGCTTGAGGAGAGATATTTTGTTGAGATTCATGATCTGGCGCCGTGGGTATATGAGGAGGACTATCTTCAGAAGTTGGACGATTATTTGGATTCCGCTGGAGTAAATAAAAGGGAGTATTTTCTAATACCGGCCAACAGGGATGATCTGAATGCCTTAGAGCACAATCCCGAGTTCGTTGATTATGTTAAGCAGAAAATACTTGGAAAATACGTTCTAGGTCATCACGGGCTTTTACATTGGCCAATGGACACCGACAACTGGGTGTTTGAGTTTACCTATCTGAATGAGGAGGATACGAGGCGGAAGTGCGAAGAAGCTATGAGAATCCATAAGAAGATTTTCGGGTGTTTACCGGATGGGGGAGAGGCTCCACCCAACTCGAGCTTTAGCGCTGAGGCCATGAAGACCTTTCTAGAATACTATCCCTATGTCTGCGTGTATAGGTTCGTCTTCATAAGGGATAAGCCGCCCCTAATGGCACAGGCATTCACGCCAACATGGGAAATAAAGGATGCGGAAGAGAGCATTAAGACCTTTAAGAAAGATTTAGAATACTATAATCCGGCCGTTGTTAGGATAACCTTACATCCACATGATACGAGGTCTGAAGATTTTGAAGAGGCTGCTCAACAGGTGTTTAACCTAATTGAGGATAAAAGATATGAGCACGTATAAAGAGGTGGTTTAAGCAGATTCCCTCATATGACCGCCCTCTAAACCAGCTGATTGTGAAGGAAGTTGAAATGAGAAGTTTTCGAGCTTGAGAATCTCGAGATAGAAAAGGGCGTCGCGGCTTTCATGCTGGTTTCAAGGCTTTATGAAGTAAGCGTTAGACCATTTGGGTCACCTTTCATTCAGCAGGTTCGAGACGATATCCTCAAGCCGCTTAACTTTCCAAGAGAGGAGAG
>CAZILE010000006.1:0-18118 GCA_964540045.1 uncultured Nitrososphaeria archaeon
TTATATGGGCTCTTGAAAACGGGATCGTTAAAGCTGCCGCCCTAGACGTGTTCGATCCAGAGCCGGTGCCCGCTGATCACCCGATATTTAGATTCAATAACGTACTCATCACGCCACACATCGCATATGGAACCGAGCGAAGTCTCCGGCTGATGAACGAATATTCTCTTGCGGAGGCCTTAAGAGTGCTTAGGGGCGAGAAACCTCTCTGGATACTGAATCCGGAAGTTTTGAAGAGTGAAAAGCTTAGAGCGAAGATAGAATCTGGATGAAAAAGAAATATCGGGTTAAAAAGATCTTAGCTCTTGCCATACTTTGCTTTGGCCTCGCTTACATAATGCAGGCATTCCTCAACCTTCTTTCTCAGACCCTCGTAGTCTCCAGCCTTGATCAGATCTTTTTTCAGCAGCGAGCTACCCATGTTCAAGGCCACGGCTCCCGCCTTGATCCACTCCTCAACCTCCTCTCTCACCGGCTTTAAGCCACCTGAAGGCATAAGCTTAAGCCATGGATAGGGGCCTAACAAGTTCTTGATAAAACGCGGAGTCAAAACCTGCGCTGGAAATATCTTGAAGATATCGGCGCCGAATTCCTCTGCTGTGGCTATCTCGGTCGGAGTGCTGCATCCTGGAACATAAGGAACGTGCCTTCTATTGCAAAGTTTGGCTACTTCTGGATTGAAGTTCGGCCCAACGATGAAGTCTGCTCCTAGATTTATGTAGAGCGCTGCTGTAGCCGGGTCGAGGATAGTCCCCGCTCCGAGAATTAGATCAGGTCTCTCGCGATCCCTCCATTTAACAAGCTCCTCGAATACTAGAAATGCTCGAGCTCCTCTATTCGTGAATTCTAAGAGCTTCGATCCGGCGTCCGCAACGGCTGCAGAGACGTTTTTAGCTACCTCAACATCGCCGTGATAGAATATCGGGATTAAGCCGATCTTTATAACACTTGATACTACTTCATGCTTCTCGAATAATCCCATTACAACCTACCTCATCTACTAAGCTACCTGATGATTAATTAATATCACCCTGACATGATGTAGCGGTCATGCGAGATGCGTTATTGCGAGATAAACGATCCCTCAGTTTAAGTATCCAGAAAACTAATATTTGAGGCTGAGATAGTTACTAAACGACGTGAAATGAGTCCGAGAATATTAATTACGCCTAGATCTTATGGAAGATATTATCCGGAGCATCTGGAAATGCTAAAATCCGTTGGGGAGATCGAGTTTGCGGAGAAGCCTCCATTAAAAGAAGATGACCTACTAAAGATCATCGGAAAGTATGATGCTGTGGTAGCCGGCTTGGATGAATATACGGCGAGGGTCATAGAGAAGGCTGAGAACCTGAAGATCCTAGGGAGGTACGGTGTCGGCTTGGACAATGTTGATCTCGATGCAGCAACCGAGCATGGTATACTCGTAACCTATACTCCTGGAGCTAATACGAACGCTGTTGCCGAATATGCCTTCGCCCTGATCTTCTCTCTGGTAAAAGATGTGCCCAGGCTCAATGAGGCTGGAAAGAAGGGGGTCTGGGCTCGAAGGGGGAAGCTTAACCGGGAGCTTCAAGGGAAGGTCTTGGGCATAATCGGGTTAGGTAGGATAGGAAGGGCTGTGGCCAAGATGGCGAAGGCCTTTGACATGCGCGTGATAGCCTATAGTCCTCATGCTCCCAGAGAGGAGGCTGAGAAGCTTGGAGTGAAGCTCGTTTCCCTTGAAGAGCTTCTCTCCGAATCCGACATCGTATCAATCCACACATCGCTAACACCCGAAAAATATCACATGATAGGTGAGAAAGAGTTGAAGCTTATGAAAAAAACGGCTTATCTCGTGAACACCGCGAGGGGCGAGCTGGTAGATGAAGAAGCCTTGGCAAAGGCTTTGAAGAACGGAGAGATAGCTGGAGCGGCAGTAGATGTCTTGGAAAAGGAGCCTCCTCCACCAGATAGCGAACTGCTGAAACTAGACAACATAATAATAACACCGCACGCGGCTTCTCATACTTGGGAAGCGGTAAAACGGATGGGAGATATGGTAACCGAGGACATAATAGCAGCTCTGAAAGGTATGAAACCGAAATACATAGCGAATCCAGAGGTCCTTGAGAAAGAGAATCTGAGATTGAAGATCCGATAATACAGCGAAAACCACAAATGTATGGCGGGCCCGGGGGGATTTGAACCCCCGACCCCCGGCTTAGAAGGCCGATGCTCTATCCATGCTGAGCTACGGGCCCACGATGCTCAAATTTATATGTCGCCTTTTTAACCTTTTTGAGTTCTCGCCGGTTTGCGAGAATGCTATAGCTGGATTATTTTAGCTCTTTTAGCTATTTCTAGGCTTTGTGGTATGTCTGTAAACCAGCGGCATTTTAGTAGGATAGCCGAGTCACTTGTCGCTATAACCTTCCCTGATCTGATTAGAGTTGAGTCCACCGTTTTCGTTGTTCTGGAGTCTCCTTCGATCTTCATGTCCGTCATCATCTGCCTCGTGAGGGCTGCGATCTCCCCACTCCTGCTTATCTGGCTCTCGTATAGGATGCGCGCTTTAGCGATCTCCACCTTCTTCAATAAGGTTAAAACATCGGCTAGGGCTCTCTTGGTTAAGCCCGTAAACTTGTATTTCGAGTGAACTTCTGAAAAGTCCCTAAGAACTCCATCGTCGCAGAGGATCAGAGGCTCCTCCCTAAGTATCGCCTCAACCGTGTTCAAGACATTGAACCCATCTATCACGATCTCCTGGCCCTCCAACCGCTCTATAGCAACCATCTTAGATCGGATGAGATCTGCCTCCCGGTCGGGGAAAACGGATCGAAATAAGATCGATCGCTCCGTCTTATTTAGCTGGTACTTATCTCCAACAAGCTTTAGGGCTGAGGGCTTCCTATACCCCCTATTCAGGAGGAACTTCAGGTCTTTTTTAGCTTCTCTCAACACATCCATCCTGATTTTTCGGATCATCCCTATTCAACGTATATTCCGGGTCTGAGAGGAAGCGATGAATGTGCCTTTTTCTTCGGATCATAGATCTCCTCCTCATCTTCTCGATATATCTCAATGGAAGCGTTGAACTCTCTCTCCAAGAACTCTCTTACTTCTTGATAGAAAGATAGCTCCTTTCCGGCAGCCTTCATTATCACCTCGGGCTTGTAGGCTGATATATAAGCTGAGAGCATGTCGAAGATAAGCTTCACGAATGATGATGCCTTCTTTGGCTCTACCAGCCCTTGGCTGATGACCCATCTAATGAGCTCGCCGATCGGGTTCTTCGGCTTACTATTCAAGATATCTACAGCTTTTTCAAGGATCTTCATTTTATCGGATGCCGCCACGTACAAAACTATCCGTTTAGGTTGCCTTCCATATACTTCTATTATGCTTCTGATATCCTCCATGAGCCTGATGAGAGCCTCCTCCTCGAGTTCTCTGACCTCATCGATCAGCTTCTCATCGGGTTCAGGCCAACTCTCGGCGGATACGAATCCATCTTTTCCTAAGATGCTCCAACACTCCTCAGCGGTAAACGGTATGAATGGTGCTAAAAGCTTGATCCAGTTTTCGACGAATTTCCTCGCCGCTTTCCCAAGCTTGCCTCCGTTTCTCCTGAGATACCATTTCCAGTCGCCGTAAAGACCGTAGAGCGCCTCCGAGATAGCGGTCCTAGTCTTCAATGAATCCATCATAGAGGATATTTTAACGATCCTTTTCTGTAGGATTGAGAGGAGCCATGAGTCCATCCGGCTAGACTCCCTAATCTCCGCCGAGGTAATCTCTTTGCAGATCTTCAGAAGTGTTTCCAGCATCCCCCTGACCTCTCTGGCATTCTTATCCCTCCAATCCGGATCATCTAGATCTTCAGCCGCCAACAGGAGAGTCGCTCTGGTTGTGTCCGCTCCATAAATTTCTATCGCCTTCTTGAGGGGGATGAAATTCCCCTTACTCTTAGACATCTTTTCACCTTCGATCTTCACCATGCCGTTAACTCCGATTCCTCTTGGCCAGTGCTCTGGCTCGAAAATTGCGATATGCTGAAAGAGGTAGAAAGTTAGATGGTTTGGGACCAGCTCCTTCGCCGAGATTCTCATGTCAACCGGATACCAGTATAGGAACTCTTCCCTCATCTGCTTCAGAATAGGTTCGCTTAGACCTACGTTAGCTGATATCTTTGATGCTTTGCCCACTCCTCGGAAGACGTAGTCTAACACCTCAACTGTGAGTTGGCTAGGCTGCACGATCCCCAAGTTGAGATACTTACTTATCGTGTAAAGAGCGGGATAGATGGTTGAGTCGCTGAGAGTCTCAACGATCCACTCAGGATCCCATGGAAGCTTTGTTCCGAGCCCGGTTTTCCTAGCGCAAGCCCAGTCCCTAAGCCAGTCGACGACGTTCAAGAACCACTGCCTGGCTTCTTCAGGATAGACGTTCATCTTCATAATATGATCTTTCACCTTCCGCTTCCACTCAGGGTCAGAGTATCTGAGGAACCACTGGTTCTCAACTATCTTTACGACGGTCTCTGTTCCACATCTACAGACAACCTTCTCGGGAAGCTCCCACATCACCCCACCGAGGCCGAGCTCTATCAGCCTCTTCTTCACGAGGTCTCTCGCCTCAGCGACGGTTTTGCCAGCATATTCTCGGCAGTTTTCTTTCAGGATACCGCTGTGAAATTCCTTTGAGTAAATGGTCTTGGTCGCTTCATCCAGCCTTGGATCGGTGTCCGACGTTATCCTAAGCTTTTCAACCTCTTCGACGGCAGGATAATCTCCATAACCCGGAACTCTGATTATCGAGATAGGCTTAATCGACTCGACCAGCTCTCTTATTCCATACCTTCTAAGCCTCTCCTCGTTTCTCCTCAAAGCGACAACCCCCGCATAATCGTACGGAGCGTGAGCAGGGACGCTGTAAACTACTCCGGACCCGAATCCGGGGTCGACGAGATCCGCGGGTAGGATCGGCGTTTTCACTCCTGTGAGCGGCGTCTCAGCAAACTTCCCTATAAGCTCCTCGGGGCTCATCAGCCTGATAATCTTGATCTTCATCTGGTGCTCAAGCTTTTCGGCAGCCTCCTTAGAGACGATCAACTTCTTTCCATCTGCCTCAACTAAAGCGTATTCGCTTTTTGGGTTCACCCAGATGTTGGTTACGCCGAAGATCGTTTCAGGTCTTAGGGTTGCGGCCGCGAGGTAGGAATCATCGAGCCTGAAGTACACGAGAGTGTACTCCTCTGGAGAAACTCCTTCTCCAATCAGCCTGTCGTGATCACCCGTAGGGCTCTCGCATTTCGGGCACCAGACAACTGGATGCTTTCCCATGGCGACGTATCCGAGCTTCTTAAGGGTGAGATACTGCCACCGGATAAATCTGCCATAGTATGGATGTAGATCCGTGGTGTAGAACTCTCTTCTCCAGTCAATGGAGAACCCCATGGCCTTAACGACCTCCCTATTCTCCTCCGTATAATACCTCGTAACGAACGCGGGGTCGGTGAACTTCTCGAGAACCTCTTCCGGGACCCCATCGATTTCCACGAGCATCCTTTTAACAGACTTATCCCCCCTCTTCAGCCTCTCACATGTTCCAGCAACCGCCTCGCCAGTCCAGTGCCAAGCCCATGGAAACAAGACATTGTATCCTTGCATTCGCTTGAATCTCGCGTATGCATCTCCTCTGGTGTAGGTAAATCCGTGGCCGACGTGCAGGGGGGCGTTCTGGTAAGAATAGGGGACACATACAAAGATCTTAGGAGCGTCAGGCTTGGGATCGGCCTCAAATATCCTAGACTCCATCCACCTCTTGGCCCACTTCTCCTCATAAGCTACCGGAGACCTAGGCTTCATTACCTAAAGCACCTCAAGACCAGCCCTATTTAACTAAACAATGACCTATAAACTCGCCTTAAAACCAAACTCAAGGAAGCAGAGAGGATATTCAACGTTAAAAGCCGGAGCCTCGTCAAATCGGTTTGCTATTAAATTTTTATAGAGTGATCCCGGTCTAGGATTATGACCGTTCCTGCGAAAATTCTGATAGTCTTCTCTCATAGGTCGGCGGACACTATAACTTGGCCTAGAATGGGTTTCGACTTTGAGTCCAAAAAGCGGGAGATACTTGAAAGGTTTAAGGAAAACTGTCCAAGGCTGATTTTCAACTCCCTCACGGCATGTAGCATAAGAGAAGCTGAAAAGGTAATTGAGATGAGCGGCGAATACGATGGAATCGTGTTATATCAAATAGGAACTACCTGTCCAGCATCATTAGCCATTATGGAGAAATGCGAGAAACCCATGCTCCTTGTCGATGAACAATATTGCGGCTCAGGCACCTTCGCCATAGCTTATGGATGGGCAAGGAAGATGGGCTTGCCTGTGGTTGGAATAGCCTCTTCAGATTTTAATGATGTAGTGGATAAGGTCAAGCTAATATCTGTAATTAAAAGGCTGCGTGAGTCGAGGCTGATATTGATAACTCCTAAAGGAGAGAAAGATTACGTGGTTGATGAAAGAGCGAAGCTACTCTATGATTCAAGTAAGTATGGCAGCGCCGGAAAATCTTTTGATATAGATGCCCAGATTGAGAGATTGAGAAGGCTATTTGGCATAGAAGTAATCAGGCTGGATTATGAGGATATTAAAAGATATTTTGAGGAAGCTCCAGAGGAGGAGAGCCGAGTTATTGCTGATAATTGGATCAAGAATGCGTTAAGAGTTGTTGAGCCAACGTACGAAGAGATAGTGTCATCGGCCAGAATGTACTTAGGGCTGAGGAAAATGATCGAGGACTATAAAGCGGATGCTATAACCATAGACTGCTATAGAAGATTTCATGAGCTACCAGCTTACCCTTGTATGGCTTACTTTCAATTAAATAATGAGGGGATTACGGCCGTCTGCGAGGCCGATCTAAGCTCAACTTTAGCTCAATTGCTTCTAAGATACTTAACAGAAGAGCTGGCCGGGGGACCTAGGCCCGGATTCGTAAACGACCCCGTAGCCGATTTCTCCAAAGATTGGGTTGTCTACTGCCACTGTATGGCTAGCAATAAGGTTTTTGGCCCGGATGGAGCGCCCAACCCGTATGTCATAAGGTCTCATGCTGAGACCGGGAAAGGGGTAGCTGTTCAGTCGCTGATGCCGCTTGATGAGGTAATTACAGCGGTTCAGGTTCACTTTATGAGAGACCCTCCCTTGATGGTTATTCACCAAGGCAGGACCGTATGCCACATTGATTCCGAAGAAGGTTGTAGAACGAAGCTGGCAGCCGAGACAGATGCTAAGAGAATATTCTCAAACTGGAACAGGCTGGGGGGTTGGGTGCTTCCGGCTCATTGGCATAGAGTAGTGGTATACGGCGACTGGAGAGAGCAACTTAAAGACTTAGCCACCTTACTAAGAATGGAGGTCTTTGAGGAAGATATGGAGTGAATTAAATCGTGATGAGGCCGAAGAACTTGCACGTAGAGGATCTAGTTCTCTAGTAAACTATTCTGCGGCATGGGATAACCTATAAACTTGCTCGATGACCATAGCCTGTAAGGGGCCCGTGGCCTAGCTTGGATAGGGCGCCAGCCTCCGGAGACGGCTTTCGGGGAGAGCTGGAAGTCCCGGGTTCGAATCCCGGCGGGCCCGAGAAGCAATGGTCATTAGACATGGTTTTATCTCTCGTCTTCGATCTTGGTCCTGGGAGGATAGTGCTTAGGACTAGGGTAATTAAGGTGGATCCACTTAGTCCGGAGGAATGGTCGCTGAAGGAAGCAGCTGAGGTTATCCGGCGAGGCGGTCTAGTTGTCTTTCCGACTGAAACGGTCTACGGGCTTGGAGCTAACGCTCTTGATCGAGAAGCCGTGATCAAGATCTTCGAGGCTAAAAACAGGCCGATGGATAATCCGCTGATAGTTCATGTATGCGAGCTGGATGAATTCGAGATGCTTGCCAGAAGCCTGCCCGAAGAAGCCTACAGGATCGCGGAGAAGCTTTGGCCCGGGCCCGTAACGCTAGTTGTCTGGAGGTCGGAGGTTGTCCCAAGCGAGGTTACAGCAGGTCTTCCGAAGGTAGCCATTAGAATGCCATCCCATCCCGTAGCCTCTAATCTCATCAGACATAGCGGAGTTCCGATAGCTGCTCCAAGCGCTAATCTAGCTGGAAGACCTTCTCCAACCACAGCTCAGCACGTGATACAAGATCTTTATGGGAGAGTGGATTTGATCATAGATGGAGGCGAAACGCTCCTCGGGGTGGAGTCGACCATAATAGATCTGACAGCCAAACCTCCCGAGCTTCTGAGGCCGGGGCCTATCCCTGTCGAGGATCTAGAGAGGGTTCTGGGTCTGGAGATAAGGGTTTCTGATTATGCGAGGGGTCTTTCTGAAATGGAGATGGCGGTCTCCCCGGGCGTGAAGTACAGGCATTATGCTCCTGAGACTCCGATTAAGCTCGTTGAATCCGAATCCTATGATGATCTGAGAGGATATGCCGCCAAGGTGGCTCGAATTGCTGAAAATTATTCCTCGAGGGGTCTTAAGATTGTAATTTTGGCCTCTCGAGAAACGAGCCGCTATTACTCAGAAAAGGGACTACGAGTGCTCGAGCTTGGATCTAGGGGCAATCTCTACGAGGTCGCGAGGAGCCTTTTCAAGGTCTTGAGAAAGCTGGATAAGCTGAGGCCGAATCTGGCACTATGTGAGGGCTTTGAGGAGAAAGGATTGGGGCTGACGATAATGAATCGGCTTAGAAAGGCGTGTAGACATGATATAATAAGGATAGGGACATGAAGCTTACTCTTCTTGAAGAGAGAGAAGGGCGTTAGCCCTATGATATAGAATGCGTATTCTAAGCTCCATACTGGAAACCTTCGACCTCAAAGCCTCTGAAAGCTCGTTAAGCGGAATCTTCCGAATCTGCCTCATCAAATCCTCAAGAATTCTCTTCGCTAAGTTCATTCTAACCTCCTTGCTAAGAAGCCCCTCACAGAATCTAAGATCCTCCTCGATCTCACGGATCCTTCTCTCAGCCCAGCTCATCTTAATCAATCCGCCGTGCATACCGATTTAGATGCACAATAAAAAGATTATAACTTCGAAAATAGAGTTTATCTACCGTCTTCTCGGCTTAAGCTGCGGGTAAATCGAAGATGATCGAAAAAACCTATAAAAGAAATGTTTTGTGGAGCCTGTTGGTCGAGGCCGTTAAGAGAATTCCAGATTTCGATGATCATTTAGTATTTATCAGGGATGAGGTTCTCCCCCGCAGGCCTGACATAAAGGCTGAGGAGCTTTCGAAGCTTCTCTCGATTCCGTTGGCTGAGGCTCTCGTGATCTTGGATATGCTTAGAATGACTCCATGTGAAGTTGAGGAAAAATTATCTGAGAAGAATCTGAAGCCGGACTACGGGCTCATAGCTCTGGGAGGAACATTCGGAAGAGTACACTATGGCCACTTAATGCTCTTATTCATGGGGATTAGGCATGGGAGAAAGGTTGTGATCGGCGTTACGACGGACGAATTCGCGAGATCTCTCGGAAAAAGGTACGAGGTCCCACCTTTTGAGGAGAGAGTCCAGAGGCTTAAGGAAGTCTTAGCTGAGAGAAGTTGGATAGATAAATGCTTGATCATCCCGCTAAGTGATCCTTATGGAACAGCCATTCAGGACCCGAACTTGGAAGCCCTTATCACAAGCCCCTTCACCCACTTCAGAGGGATTGAGATAAATAAGATTCGCAGGGAAAGGGGCTTAAAACCCCTTAAAATCATCGTTTGCCCCCTAGTGGTCGCTTGGGATGGGAAACCCATCTCCAGTACTAGGATCTTTTTGGGAGAGATTGATGAAAGGGGCGAACCTATTGACTAGAGACCCCCGAAGAAGAAGAGTAATAGAAGTAACACAACTCCGACGATCATGGTGACTTTCAGCGAAGCTTGATAAAGCCTCTTAAATCCTATGCTGTTATAGATCACCAGCCCGAGCATGGTCAGTATTGAGAGTATGCTTAGCATTTGTTCGTAGAAGCTTACTTCCCCGCTGACCCTGATGGGAGTTCTACTGAGCATCCTCTCATATTTGACATCACTCCAGTTGCCCACGCATAGATCCAGGCTCTCGGAGCTCATCTCCACCCCTCCGGAGAGCCATCTCACATCGCTTAAGTTCATATAGGTTAAGGTGTCTTTGAGCAGTTCCTCCGTTCTTCCCTCCGCTAGGTTCCAGTCGGGTATGGTCGCATTAGGATATGCTCTGAAGACCCTCGCATAAGCTGCTTCAACGACGTCAGAGGATACTTGAAGCTCGCCCTCAGGGGAGATTCCAACTATATTAGCCCCTTGAAAAGTTACATTCTCCAGGCTCATGTCGACTATAGTATAGGGTGTTCTCGGAATCTGGAAGATGAATGGCAGCTGAAACGATGTGAAGATCGCTACTATTATGAAGGAGTGCGCCACTAGAGTGAGCAACCTGATGAAGTTCAGATCTTTTCCAGTGAACATAATGATAAGAGCGATCACAACAACTATCATAGACATGGTTATGAGCAGTTGAATCCCCCTCGTCACCATTATTGACTCGAAGCTCGGAAGCTCGGGGGCCAGCTTCTCGAACCCGCTTAACGCAAACTTCATCTCAATCTTATTGCGAAGTACATAGTCCGTGGTGTATGATATGATGAGTAAGGCAATTAGGAGAATCGCTAGCCCCCTGCATAGCCTTAACCATTTTCCTAAATCTACTCCAGACAGAAATTCTTTTAGCTTTTCTGAGGGAAATCCCTTAATCAACCGGCCTCCCAGCATCTTTCATGCTACTTAGATTTATTCTTTAAGACTGTTCTTCAAGCTAAAAAGCGCTTAACCAGCATGAAGGAAGAGATGGCGATGGCTAAGGAAGCGGTGATGCTTAGCAGGAGAGGGAGACCCTGTTCTCGAAACTTCCTCATATTCTCCTCCTCAGTCATTTCTAGAAACATACGTAAGGACTCGGCGGGGGCCGGGCTAGTTGTCTCCGTTTTGGTCGTAGTTGTAGTTGTTGCCGCAGCCGTAACAAGCTTTGTAACGACCTTTGCTCGCTCTGCTTGATAAAATCCAGAATAAATGCTGGTTTGAGCGATATTTACTACTAGGTTTACTACGAGAGCGAGGGAAATCGCCGAGAGTATTAGAAGGCTTAGCCGCCTATCCACAAGCATACTGTTTTGCTCACCCCCAATAAGTCTATAGATCAGAACACTACCATGACCTATGCCTCCAAAGCCTTATCGTCTCGATCCAGAAGAAGAGAGCGGCGAACCCTCCTAGAGTTACCGCGTGAAGGTTAACATCTGGGAAGTTTTGAATCATATAGAGAGTGAGGAGAGCTGTGAGGAAGACCGCGTAGAAGATTAATCTAGGAATAAGCTTGCCGCCTACCACGACGAACATCTTGAGTATTCCCACATCAACTTTCTCTAAGACTCTATACCTGTTTGCCTCATCTTTTGAGACGAGCTTCATCTCCCTAAGCTTCTCTAAATGATGATGAGCTACACTAGGGCTAGAGAACCTCAGAGCTCTCTGAAGCTCTCTCACGCCGATAGCATCTCCCCTCCTAAGCAGATATAAGTAGACTTGAAGAGTCTTCCCTCTAAGCTTATAGAGCTCCTCGCCTCCGCTCATATCCCTCCTACATCGCATTCCCCTTAAGTCAGCTTAGCTTAAAAACTTCTTCCATAACGGGAAATTGGATATTTTTAGGAGATCTTTAAAGGAGATATGCTGCTATGGTGAGGCTGGCTAAGATAACTGGGATTGGGATAATAGCTGGGTCAACGGCTTTTGCGATATTCTATGCTCTATGGTTCTTCGGGCTTTTACCTCTCAACCCAGAGCTCGCAGTCAGACTTCCCGTTTTCTTCATAGTGCTGGCCTTATGCTTTATTGCTGCATGGCTGGGATACGTGATGGCAACAGCTCCCCCTAGGCCGGAAGCCCGATCCATAGGAGGAAGTTAATGAACCATAAGGGCTTGACGGGAAAGAAGTAGAGGAACCAACATATCTGAGCGGCGAGCACGAGGTAGAGAATAATCTCGGACGATCGCTCTCCCTCCAAGAGTTTTGAGAAGCCTATGGCGATCAGCGGAACTGTAGTGTAGAAATAGAATGGATAAACCCATCTATGAAGTATGTAAGCCAGAGGAAAGTAGATCAGATAATTTGAAAAGAACCAACAAAGTATGAAGATCTCAAGCCTTGGAAAGCTGTTGCGCTTTAACTCTTCATATACTAAGTAAACCGAGAACCCGAAAACCGCCCAGGTCATCCACCAGAGAGGCGTCTGCATGCCGTAATATGCGATTGGGTGATAGTTCTTTAGAGAGTCGACGCTCACCCCGATCACGTAATAGCTTCTCCTCGGAAACTGGAGGAGAGGATTCGTCCAGCTTAAGGGTAAGTCGACAACATCATTCTCTGAGAAAGTTAGAGACGAATGGTAATCTAGGATATAACTGAGGTGCTCGAAGGGGGTTGGGAAGGCTCCATACGCGTAATCGTAGACCGCTAATCCTAGAATTAATACGAGGATCGCGATGAAGCCCGTTTTCTCAATCACTCTTAACCAGCTCCCTAGAACTTCCTTGATGGATCGCTTCTCATGAGAGTTCTTCGCTAAATCATAAAGCAAGATGGCGAATAGTGCAAGTGGAGCCGAGGTCTTCGAGAGCATTGCCAAGCCTAGGGACATGCCCGAGAGAACGAACCTTCTCCGCAGATATAGGATCGCTCCAAGTAGGCAGAAGGTTAAAGCGGGCGCATCAAGCATGGCCACCGAGCTTAGGTTGAATGATGTTATATCGAATCCGAATAAAGCCGCAGCGATTATCGAGGCCTTAAAACTTCTGGTTAGCTCGTATGCGAGGATTCCAACGAGGTAGACCGATGCTGCTCCGCAGATTGAGATGAAGGTTCTCCATCCATAAGGGTTGTCGCCGAAGATGAGTATTCCGAGCATCATTAAAGCTTTCGAGAGAGGTGGATGCTCGTTATTCGCGGCCTCGCCTCTCAGCATCTTCCTGACCGCCGGTATATAATGGGCCTCATCGAAGATAAGCCCGCATCTACCTCCCTCTATTGGAGGATGGGTGCACTCCTCGGGGGGAAGCTCTGGCCATGGATAAGGTATTATTAAGATCTTGAGAATTAATATGATAACTGTTATGGCTATGAGCCAGAGCCTCATTCTTCGCTGTGATTCAACCTTAACTAGATTCTTCAGCCACCTGATCACCCTTAACCCTCCTAGAACCTAAATAAACCTCAATCAAAATCATGAATAGCATTATAGCTCTTAGGAGAGCGAAAAGCTGCGGGGGAGATCCCAGCTTTAGGGGATTAGGAGTTTCGAACCATAACAAGAGTATGCCTACGTTGGCGAATTCGAGGACGAAATACGGCGTCGGAATGCTGCCAAGAATCGCTAGGAATGGTAAGAACCAGAGAACCATTTGGGGCGTGAATACGTATGTTGATAATAGGCAGACTGCCAGCACCATGAACAGTCGGCGGAAAATATCTACCTCATCGAGGACGTAGATCTTCAGGAGACCGTAGCCGAGCAGAAGCAAGCTAAAAAGCTTCGCGGTATCCCATGACCACTCATTAGGGAATAGTATGAGGAACCAGGCGTTCTCCAGCCCCCACCTTAGGTGATAGATGTAGGTTTTATCCACGAACCCTGGGTTAATGATATAGAGGGCTAGGTTAACCGCTGCGAAGGGCGCAATGGAAATTACTAAGTATCGGATGCGCTGCCTCCATCCTCGGATGTAGGTTAGGATGAATGGCAGTGCGATGAGGTTAATTAGTTTGATGAGCGCTGTTATTGAGAACGTAAAGGCGGAGAGACTTAGCTTACCTCGCAATAGGAGGTATAGGGAGGCTACTAGAAGCGAGGTAAATATTAGATCGAAGTTATAGATCGAATAAACGATCATGGAAGGGCTTAAGCAGAGGAAAACTAACGCATACTCCAACCCTATTCCCCTCTCAATGCAAAGCCTCATCACTATCTCAATCAGGAGGAGGTAAAAGACCAAGATAATGATCGAGAAAACGGTATAGTAGGCTACAACGCTTGGCTCTGCAAGAGCTGCGAGATAAGTCAGGAATCCGGCTAGCGGCGGGTACTCAAACCCAAGCTCAATATACGGTACTCGGGGGGTGCTAAACCCCCTATACCAGAAAGATACGATGTCTGAGTAAAGGGGGTTTGAGAGGGATGGACTGTGAATTATGTAAGAAAGAAGGAAAGAGCTTACCGCAGCTGAATAGATTATCCTCTTATCAGCTCGCATAAGCTCACCTGGTTAGTTTTTTGCTCACATAGGGGCCGTCCAGCTTATAACCATGACGATAGTAGTATCTTCTAACTCCTATTCCGCTTATCACTACGATCTTCCTAGCGTCAAGCTCTTCAGCGCTAATTCTCTCAGCCTCCCTTAGAAGCCTTGAGCCTAGCTCCTTATGTTGAGCAGATAAATCATCCTCATTTCTCTCGCCTACTGGTATCATCTTTCCATATACGTGGAGCTCTCTCACCAGCGCGGCTCCCTCAAGCTCTTTTCGCAAGATCTTAGAAGGCAGTCGAAGCCTGATGAATCCGAAGAGAACATCTTTGTTCAAGTCCTCATAGGAGATGAAATATTCTAGCCCCCCTGAGGCCTCATACCTCCTCACCACGAGCTTAGCATCCTCCGGCCTCGCCACAACTCCTTCTTTAAGCGCTTTATGTCCGAACTCTCTACACCTGATACATCTGCAGCTTAATCCCCTCTCCCTGAGTTTGGCTTCAACGACTTCCCTTAGGTTCGGGATCTTATTTCCCGCGGCTGCGAGCCTCAGGGGTATTTCGCGCTGGATTCTCTGGATTCTCACGTAGGGGGGCGTAATCTTAAGCCACTTCGCTAGAAGTTCTACCAGCTCTTCATCACTATATGGATGGTAGAGTCCCATCTTCCAGAGATCATAAAGCCTCGTGCCCGGGAGAACCAGAGTAGGATATATCTTGACCATATCAGGTCTGAACCTGGCATCCTCCCAAATCCTCCTATACATCTCTAGGTCTTTCTCAAGACTTGATCCAGGGAGGTTCGGCATCAGGTGGTAGCCGACCTTGAAGGCCAGATCTTTCAGAACCTGGGTTGCCTCAACCACATCGTCCACCGTGTGACCTCTATTGATGATTCTGTAGATCTCATCATCTATCGCCTGAACTCCTATTTCGACCCTAGTCACTCCAAGCATTAGCAGCCTTTCAGCTTGTGGAAGCTTCGCCCAATCCGGCCTAGTCTCAACAGTTATCCCGGATATTCTCTTATTGAGAGGGTTTTCTGCCCTCTTAATGGCCTCCTCAAGAGATGCCGAAGTTTCATTGTTAAGCGCATCAAGGCATCTCTTGACAAACCATCGTTGATAGCCCTGAGGCAAAGCCGTAAAAGTTCCAGCGATTATTATCAACTCGATCTTATCGACATCATGGCCCATCCGCTCAAGTTTTCCAACCTGAGCTAAGACTTGAAGGTGTGGATCGTAGTCGACAAGCCGAGCTTGTCTTACCATCTCTTCCTCTCCCGTATGGCTCTTAGGGGATTCTAAGCCTCCGGGACAGTAGATACATCCGCCGTGGGGGCATGACCTCATGGGGTTCATGATAGTTATCGTCGCCACTCCTGACACCGTTTTCACGGGCTTCTTCACGAGAACCTTCCTAAGCTCATGTCTAACGTCTTCAGGAGCATTCTCCAAGATCTCGACGTTCGATGGAACCCTCTTAAGCCTATACATCCTCGCAACCATCCTCTTGACATCCTCGACCCTCAAGTTACTGTGCTCTAGAAGAAGCACGGCCGCCGCTCTACAGGCTTCTTTCACCCTATCCTCGGCCTCGGCCAGCATCTCGTGAAACCATCTTGATTCTAGAATTGGCCAGCTTTAAGCCTCATGCCTAAATAGTTGACTATCCTCTTACCGGAGGTTAAGTAATGCCTGAGTTCTGGTTCAGGTATGGGAGCACCGAGGTCTCATTAGAGGTTCCGGAGGATGTGAGCTATGAGAGACTTGAGGTTAAAGAGTTTAAACCAGGAGAGGATCTCTGGAGAAGGATCTCCGAGTTCGCAGATGATCTAAGAAAGGACCTCGGACCTGGGAGGATGACGATAATTTATGATCACTCGGGTGAGAAGCTATCTTTAATCTTTCTTAAACATCTCGTCGAATCACTTGAAGAACTGGCGGATAAGATTACGATAATAGCTTCGTGTTGGAGGCTTGAGCCCGCCTGGGGAAGAGAGGATGCGAAAAGAAGCCTAAAAGAATACGGCATAAAGGCTGAGGTTCTCGATGCTCATGAGTGTGAGCTTGTGGAGTTTAAGGGAATTCAAGCGGCTAAGAAACTATTAGAATCATCTGTAAACGTGATTATCACAAGCTCTGAGCCGCATGGCCTGCTCGGAAAAGCCTCTCTTAAGGAGGCGCTGGTTCTCGGCGGCCTTTTAAAGCCTAGGCCGGAGGGAAACCTCAAGGAGATGGTTCAGGAGGCTTGGATCCGGGCTGTTGAGGAGCTGAAGCTCTACACAATAACTAACCTGAATGATAGGTTCTTTATTGGGAGCGCGGAGCGAGTGATGAGCGAGATCGATGAAATCGATTTAACGGTTCAGGTAAGCGATTTCGATGTGGTGATCACGGGCTGCGGTGGAAGTCCAAGAGATTCATCACTTCAACAGGTTGCCCATATAGCTGGGCTTCTGAAGGACTCTGTTAAGGAGGGCGGTTTGATCGGCGTCATAGCCGAATGCGGAAGGGGGTTGGGATCAAGATCGTTTATGGAGGCCCTTTTTGGAGGCGGTGGGACCTTGCTTGACCGAGAGCTCGTCAGGCTTCTGAAGAAGGCTTCTGAAGAGAGGAGGATAGCTTTCACCTCAGCTCTTCCTAAGAGTATCTTGAGAAGCCTCTTCGGTATCAGGTGCTTTGACTCTCCTCAGGAGATGTTAACTTATGCCCTGAGAGTGTATAGCAAGAGCGCGAGGATTCTAATTTTGGAGAAGCCATTGGTCAAGCCCGTCAGAAGTATATTGCTGGAACGAAGCTGAGAACTATCATAATGAATGTGGTGAAGAATAGGATCTTCCGCCCCTTCGAGAGAGGCGAGACTTCGTCTAGGGGCGGGATGTCGGGCATTCTAGACATCAGGAGGAAAAAGAGCAGGGCTATGAATATGTAGCCTGACACGGCTAAGAATGCTAAGGAGATGTAGCTTGCGATCCTATGTTGCTTAGGCGTTAAGACGCTTCTAAAGATCTTAGAGCCGTCAAGCTGCCATATTGGAAGGAGATTTAGGGCTGTTACTAGGAAGCCTAGCCATGCGGCGAACCAGGCCGTACCGACGAGGAGGGGGATCTTTCCGGGAACTTCGAAAATCTTGAGCGTAAGGCTTATTATCGTCGGAACTAGGACGAAGGTGCCCCCGCTCGATTTAACAGTTTCAATGACTCGGCTATACTCGGTCTCCGTCATCCATAGAGTTTGAGTTTTTATGGCGAAGATGGCGACGAGAAAGCTTAGGAGGAAGCTCATAACCGGCCCGCTGATCCCGAGATCAAACATGTCGTCCCTGTTCAGAATGGGTTCTTTCTGGAAGATGACCGCTCCGAAAGTGGGGATCATCCCAGGTATTCCCGGAATGAAATACGGCAGCGTCGCGCTCATCCCGCTCTTCTTCGCAGCTATAATGTGCCCGAATTCATGTAATCCGATGATGAGCATTAAGAATATGGCGAAGAGGGAGGCCTCTAGAAATCTATCAAGAATACTCCTCTGCCCGAGTATGATCTCGTAAACCGAGGCCGAGGCCCTGAAATATCCGTCAACGAGGACTACAGCCAAGGTCGCGATAAATAGGATTAATGGAAGATTTCTAAAGCGGATCCAGGCGAAGGTTTGCTCACGATACTTAAGAACCCTTATGACTATCCTGCCGTTCATCCGGCGTGCCATAGGAAGATAACCGATCTTCTTTAGGTCCCTATATAGCCTCCGAAATCTCTCCTTAATCTCAGCTTCGGCGACCAAGAAAGTAAGCAAGCC
>CAZILE010000007.1:0-16270 GCA_964540045.1 uncultured Nitrososphaeria archaeon
GTCGAAGGTCTTTGGAGAATCGTCTTCTAAAAGACAAGGAACCACCCTTAGATAACCCAGCCTACATATATCCCCATGAGCTTCAAGTATCATCCCTTAACCACCTCTAGATTTTCTTTGAGCACGGTAAGAGGCTTTGCGTTATTCCAGTCAATGTGAACGTCTTTTGAAGAGTAATCTCCCTTATGAAGTTCGAGTATCACTTCCTTACTAACTCCATCATCTTCTCTCAGATACCAAAGATACTTGTTCGATCTAGGTATCGAATCCGAAATTATTCTGGCGACCTTAAATCCTATCCTCTCGGCGATGGGAGCGGTTATTTTCGCCATATCGATTATCCTGCCTTTCAGCTTAACTCTTCCTAAGACTATTATCGCCGCTCGATTCCATTTTAAAACCCTGAAGATCTCCCGAAGAACTTCCTCCATAAAATGTCTAAACCTCTCGGGAGACTCGCTATGGAATAATATTTTGGCGACCTCTTCATAATCATATCCCAAAAACCAAAGCCTTAGCCAGTTGTCCCAAGCATATGTTTGCATATTGAAGTATGGTGGAGAAGTTACAACCAAGTCTACGGATTCATCTTCGATCGGAATCTTCCTAGCATCTTCCATGAAAGCTTGTCCCCTGACCGCCGGTATCCCATCCTTGAAAACCCTGGCCGCCTTAGCCCTAAGACATTTCAAGACATTTCTCCTAGGCTTCGAGTAACCATTCTTCCTAGCATATCTCCTAACATATCTCGGCGCCATCGAGAATGAATGAGAGCACTTAACGCTGAGATGCATGCTGGTCGGGCCGTGGAGTATTCCGAGCATGAGCGCCTTAATGAAGTTTACTAAATCTTCATCTTCAGTTTCGTCTAGCAAGTCTCTCACCGCTAAGATCTGCCTTAACGTGTAGCTACTGAAGAATGCTCGAACGTCGCTACTAATATCTGAGATATCGTATCCTGAAGGATTCAGCATCCTCTCAGCATAATCGATCCACTCAATAACCCTCCTAAACGGAACAGGTCTAACCTTTGCTCTAGTCAAGACATAAGCTTCTGGAGAGAGGTCGTTTCCGATACCGATTCTACCGTTTAAGCAGGCCTCAAGCGGAGCTGTCCCTTTACCGCTAAATGGATCTAAGACGACATCGCCTATTTGAGAATATTTCACCACGAAGTAGTATGCGAGCGCTGGAGGAAAGCTTCCGGTCCTAGAGCATATTCTGTGAAGGGCTATTCCCCAGCCGTCCTTCGCATGCTTCCATGAGTCCTCGAGGTCATGGCTTAGAAGGCATGTCGTCTTCAAGGCGGCGGCATCGTCGAGTAAGTAGCTTTATCCGTTCGTTTTCAGAGTCCCCTAAAATAATTCTCATGAATAGTTTGTGTATGTCCTCTGAGATTATGTGCTCTGGAATCTTTCAATAAAACATATCTTAATTGAGGGTAAGCCCTACGTATATCTCCGGAAATTATCTGAGCAGCGCTAAGTTATGTCTGCCGCAAGATGGTTTAATCAGCAGATCAAATTGGTGGCTTGAGGAGTTAAGTCATCTTTTGGATCTTTTTCTTCATAAGAACATAAGCGGCGATCAGTCCTATGATCACCTCAAGCTCTATGACTACCACCGTGGCGATCAGTAAGTCTTTGATAGACTCCAATATCTCGCTCCATGAGGTGATGCCTTCGGTGATCATTAAATCGCTCGTTAGAGCAGTTGCTGGTCCTTCGTAGGTCAAGACTGTCAACCAAGCTCCCTCATCAAATAACTCGCAGCTAATGGGGTTGATCTCGCACAGCTCGTCATGAGAGAGTTGGAGTTTAATAGGCCTCCATCCCTCAGGGGTCTGATAGCCTCCCATCTTAAGTGGAGGATACTCGCCTTGAATCTCATTCTCAGTAAGCAGAAATAGGGTTACCTTAGTCTCGCCCTTTATTCCGCTCGTAATCTCTAAAGGATAGTATAGGAATTTCGTGTTAAAGCGATAGAGTACGGGTTCAACACTTTTATGCTCTGGGCCAGTCGATACTATATCGAGAACATAATAGTGGAAGCCTCTCTCCATGTAATCTTCTATGATCGGTTTTAGGTTTCCGAGGGAGATCTGGGGTTTCACTACCCACTGGCATCTACCATCAACGCATCTACAACTAGCGTGATATCTTTCCGCGTTATAACACTCCTTCCACACGCAGACCGTGGCAACGGGGCTTTCATACTTCGACTGGCAGACTTCTCTCGAGCATCCACCCCTCAAGCAGTCCAGATCACTCTTACAAGAGCCGTAGGTCGATATGCCGCAGAAGCCGCTATGATCTGAATAGCGGCCCAGAAAGTTCTGTATCCAATCCGCTAGCTCTGATGCGCTATCTGCTCTCACAATCGTTATATCATGTGCTCCGATCTTCTCGTGGAAGACTATCTCGACGCTTTCGGCCGCTCTAAGGGCTTTACCGTAAATCTCTAACCCTCTCCTCAGAATCAATTCTTGAACATGTTCAAATGAATCGAAGCTCGCGGACTTCACATCAATAGGCTTAGAGGGTAAAGGCAGGATCTCGATGACCAGCGTCTCATTACTAGAAGCAACATCGGTTGAGAGGAGCAAAACTTCTTCCTCGCCATTCCATGCTATTATCGCCTTCTGCCCTGGTTCATAAACTGAGACATCCGGTCTAACCGAAATCATGCCTCGATCAGCATAGACAGACGTAAACACCAACAAGAAGCCGATCACCAAAGTCGCGAATACGATCTTACTCATTTCCCTAAAGCAAGTACTCTAAGAGCCTACTTAATCCTTTACCCCCCACTTCTATGTTTTAATAGAAGCGCAGAAACATGAGATATGAAGCCCGGTCGTCTAGCGGCCAAACCAACTGGTCAGAAAAATTTGGGGTCACGGATCTCGGGCTCTGGATCGGCTCTCCTCCGAGGGGAGCCCCGAGGACCCCGGTTCGAATCCGGGCCGGGCTACCATCTTTTTCTATGCGATTATGTCCTTTGAGGTCTCGGAATTGCGGACTACCACATACCGTAATTTTATGCTGACCTGCTGATCATGTTTTCTCATTTAATAATCAAAAAATATCAGCCTGAAGGAATTTTCAACTCATCATCCGTTTGATGTCAGTAGTTCCGACGCTCTTCACCGGTCAGCATACGATAGTTTTTCTAGATGCTTAAAAGGGTTAACTCGCTCTCGCCTTCGGAAGAGTGGCGAAAACAATTATCGCGGCGAGCTCGAACACCGAGCATATTGCTATTATTGGAGTTATCAGCCTGAGGTCGTAGAGTAGAGCTGGGATCACCGCGCCGATAGTCCCGCTTAAGCCTACCCCAGACGAGTATACCCCATAGCCCAAGCTTCTGCTCTCTATGGGGGTTAGATCGGCTACAGCGGCTCTCATTATAGTCTCCATAGCTCCCATAGTCAGCCCCCAGAAGACTGCCGCTAGATAGAGCCCAGCTCTTCCAGCCACTAAGAAGAGGGTTGGAGTTATGAGGATCGCGGTGATCGGAGCGATTATCAACGACCTTACTCCAATCTTATCATAGAACATTCCTATCGGGACGGCTATAGCTGCGTCAACAGCCATGGCCACAAGATATAAGATCGGTATCTCTGGATCCGTTATTATGCCGAGGCTCACCAGATCTTTAGCATAATATCCTATCACCTGCCAGTAAACGAATCCCATCATCATTAGAATCGATCCTGCTAGAAAAGTCCAGAATCTCCTCCCAAGGGGTCTCCTCTCCTCTCTCTCCCTTATCGCCGCCACGGCCTTGGGCTCCGGATAAATCTTCATCGCAACCCCAAGCATGCTTAAAGACAGGATCAAAGGTATCCACAGGATCCAGAAAGCCGTCATATATCCCGCCGGAGCCCCCTGCGTGAGGATCATTGCTGAAACGAGGATGGGGCCTGTTACTGCTCCTATCTGATCGAGTAGCTCGTGGATTCCAAAGCCTCTTCCCCTTCCAATCCCCTCAGTTACCTCGGCTAGAATTACGTCCCTCGGAGGAGCTCTAATCCCCTTTCCAAGCCTTTCAAGAAAGAATAGCATTAAGGCGAGTTCCCAGCTTCCGGCGAGAGCGAGAAGCGGAATGAAAACATTCATTCCATATCCTAGCAAGATCAGAATCCAATACATCTTCCCCGAGGAAACTCTATAGGCTGCGAGGCCTCCAACAAGTCTCATCACATAGCTTAAAAGCTCTCCGAAGTAGAGTATTCCCGCGGCGATCGCGGGCGCTGCGAGCAGGTTTAGATAAGCCCCTCCGATGGATCTAGCACCCTCATATACTATGTCCGCGAAGAGTGAGAGAAGCGAGAGAGCTATGAAAACCTTGAGTAGCTTTCTCGAGGCGAATTTCATTCTTCTCACCGAACTAGCTCTTCAAGGTTTGATTGTGGCTCGTGAGTTTCATTTTCCGCAAAATCTCAGAATGTACTTGGTAGCGATGTTCTCAGCCTTCTTAAGGCTCTCCAGGTCTATCCCAGGCACCCCGCACATCATCAGATAGATTCTAGTAGTCTCAAGTGTAACTTTACTATAATCCGCGTCCCTGTAGGGATATATTGCTACGAGCCTCTTGGAATCCGAGACGACTATCTCTCCTCCCCTCAGAACTCTAGGCTTATCCATTCCTATTCCAAGAAACTCCTCCCCACCTTCCGCGAACCTCATCGTCAGCTGATCTCCCTCTATCTTATCAGCATCGAAAGCGGCCAGAGCTATACGCGATTCTGCCGAGGCGAGGTTATATGCGTCAACAAGTGTGTTTATCGTCGGCAAGCTCTTCCCGCTTAAGATCCTTCGAATTAAGGCCTCAGACGCAGGTCTTATCTTCGTTGGATCGATCCCAATTCTCCAGAAGAAGTCCCTATAAGCTCTTATAATCGGATCATCTTTCAAGGAATCTAGGCTAAACCTAGATCTAATGTTCTCATATACCTGCTCCTTAAAACTTTCAAGCTCATCCGATCTCTCGAGAACTTTCAGGTCATCTAGCTCGGCCAGGAAGACGCTCATATCTGGAAACTTAGCTCGAACATCTTCCTTTATTATCAGCCTCATTCCGATCGACTATCCTTTATTCAGCTCCATTAAAAATCCTATTAGATCAGAGCTGCATCTTCTCTCTAAAGCTCATGAGATTAGGGCTTTTTCCCGAAATATTCTTGAAGTCTCGGCATTCTCGCAAGGGCTAACACTAAGGCTGATCCAAATCCAACTTGCGCCACCAGTTCTCCTGGAAGGACCCCAAGGTAACCTATCCACACCACGCTCCACCACGAAACGTTAGGCATTATTAGAAAAGGCAGATATGACCCGACTATCAGGGTTATAACCATAGAGGAGGCGACTCCTGCTAATGGGACTCTAAACCTCCCGATCTTGCCATAACATATGAGATAAACTAGATAGGAGGCAGCCAGGTTTGCGATGCTCCCAAGGATGACGTCAAGGGGGTTGGGCGGATACCCCACGGGAAAAAGGTTCGCGAAGATGCATCCCAAGAATACGCCGTAGATGACGGGAAGCCCTAGAACAGCTGAGAGCATGATCAATGCGTCCGAAACTCTGACTTGAAAGGGAAGGAAGCTTATTGGCGCGAGGATGAACGTCAGCACGAAGTAGAGAGATGCAAAGACGATAGTCATCGCGACCCGTTGAATCTTATATCTCATAAAGAACACCTCAAAGGGTACTTGCTATCTCTTCTCAGCTCCAAGTCTCAAATATTAGTTTATAGTCTTTCTCCTTAAGTCTCCAGCCGGCTGCGCCAGCGTTTTCTTCGAGATGCTCCTTCCTAACGGCTTTCGGTATGGTTATCACGTTCTCGTTCCAGATGACCCAGTTCAGAGCGACTTGGATCGCTGTCTTGGAATACTTCTCGGCAATCTCCTTGAGAACTCTTACTCTCTCACTTCTGCCTGCTGAGACTTCCCTTACGAGCCTTCCTTTACCGAGCGGGCTGTAGGCGATTATCGTTACTCCGGTGTTGAGGGAATACGGCATGAGGTCTCTCTCAATATGCCTCTCATATAGGCTGTATTCGACCTGGTTTGCGACAACATCCGCATGGGAGAGATAAGATCTCGCTTCCTCAACCTGGCTGGCGGAGAAGTTGCTTACCCCAACATACCTTATTTTTCCTTCATCATAGAGTCTCTCAAGCGCTCTCATGGTTTCTGAGAGAGGTATCCTAGAGCTAGGCCAGTGGATTAGGTAAAGATCTATATAATCTGTTTGAAGTCTTCTCAAGCTTCTTTCACAGGCCTTGAGAACGTCGTCGTACTTGAGGTTTGTATGCCAGACCTTGCTCGTTATGAAGACGTCATCTCTTCGGAGCTCCTTTATCGCCTCTCCAACTAGCTCCTCCGCATGCCCCCCACCATATATCTCAGCTGTGTCTATATGATTCATTCCAAGGTTTATGGCATAACGGATAGCCTCGACCGCCTCTTTATCCTTCGAGTAATCAGGGCTCATTCCCCCGCCGATCCTCCAAGTTCCAAGCCCTATGGCCGCGATCTTCTCCCCGGTCCTCCCAAGCCTCCTATACTCCAAGCCTTTAGCCACCATCGATCATGGTGCCTCTTGCGAGTAATATACGTTAGGCGATCCTCTCCAGATACTCTCTCACGCCCTCCAAGACATATTGAACCGCTATCGCCGCCAAGAGCATGGCCATAACCTTAGAGATCACGGTCGCTCCAACCTCTCCAAGAGCTTCATGAATTGACGACGCGAACCTCAAGACAGTCCACGTTATCAAGGCGACCGCAATCACCGACGAAACTGCGATGACTACTCCAAAGCTCTTCAAGATAATTATAACGGTGGTTATGGCCCCGGGGCCGGCGAGCAGGGGAACTCCAAGGGGAACGGCTCCGGTCTGCTCAGGGGTGTAGGCTCTCACCTCGTAGCGCGGCTTAAGCAGGAGCTCAAACGCTAGGAAGAGCAATAGCGCTCCTCCAGCTATCCTGAAGCTGTAAAGCTCTATGTCGAAGATTCTGAGCACCCACTCCCCCAAGGCGGCGAACGCCATCAATAGGCTGAATCCCGTCATGACGGCAATATTGAACATCTTCTTCCTCTGGAGCCTGTCTAACCTGTTCGTGATCCCGATGAAAATGGGTATGTTCCCAAAGGGATCCACGACTATCAGGAGAGATATGACAGATTTTGCGAAACCGAGAAGCAGGACTTCAGACATTATAGAAATATAGGTAAAACTTGTTTATAGCGATGAGGAAGCCCGGTTCTCTCAGACGCTCTTAGCTACTCAACTAGTGACGCGGATTTAAGCCTGTTTATGAGATCTAGAAGTGGTGTTTTAATCTCTTCTATGTTCGTCTCGCTTAGATCTGCAAATTCTGTTACAACTTCCTCGAAGGTCTTCCCATCACAAATGCTCCAAACATATGCGACAACTTCATCAACTCTATATGCTTCATTCGACTCGTTAACTAAGACAAGATTTCCTTCCTCATCCTTAAACAATTCCCCTTTACGCTTAAGCCGAACCTGTTCCATTAAGTATTCAACTCGGTAAGTCGGATATAAGGGTTTCAACTCAAAGTTTTCTACAGTATATCCTCCGCCGAGAAGGCTATAGCTTTCATCCAATGCTATTCTCTGCTCAATCTCTCCAAAAAGCCCCTTGATAAGCTGATTACACGATCCACCGGAAGCCGCGCAAGCTCTTCTAGGCTTAGCCCCTCTTTAAGAAGCTCGCTTATAAGCCTGTAGCCCAGATATCTTCCGGCGAAGCCCAATCCCATCACCTCCCCCTCAGGAGTATAGAATTGTTCCACCCGCCTTGCTTCAGCGCCTTCCAAGTATCTTCTCGCAAGCTCCTTGAGCTTCTCTTCACATATCTTCATCCACTTCTCCCCACCAGCTCCATGCCAGGAATCCGTGCCCAGGATGAGGTTCTCCGCGAACTGGGCGAGACCCTGACTATATAGGCGGAAGTATGGGTTCTTTTCCAGCTCCGCGTATCTCTCAGCCCCGCCTCTCGCTAAGGCTTGATGAAGCTGTCCTAAGCCGAATGCCATCAATCCCCTCATATTGTGCTCGTCCATCCACTTCAAGGATGCTATGCCCCCGAGATCGAAAAAGAGGGCCGACTTATCAAGGATCGATGCAGTCCACCTCGGCTTCCAGCCTGATCCCACGTAAATCGCCAATATCGGCGCTTCTGAGAGCTCGAGTTTCTTCGAAGCCATGGAGCATACTTCATCGAGATTCTGGACGAAGGTCATCCAAGCCTCGATTATGTCGTGGATCATGTGGTCAAGCCTCGGGAGCACATCCTCCACCATCCTAATCCTAAGAGATTCTAGATCGCCCCAATAAGTTACCTCTGAAATTAGTAGCTCGGGGTAGCTCGAGATGTATCGCATCAACCAGCCGTTGAACATCTCCTCGACATCTCTCCCGGAATAATCCCTCCAATACATGAGGAAGTCTCGCATACTATCAATCAGCTTAGCAGAGCCCATCTCCGCTGATCATCTCCGCATCCATGCTTAAGAGCTTACCTCTCCTTAAATTGGTTTCCAAAAACTGTTCTTCCTTTCGAGAACTTTCGGGAGAAGATTTATTTCATCTATTATCGCGTCCGCTTGGTCTCGGATAAAGTGGTCGAAGGCATAAGGATTTGTGAGAACCCCGATGAACAGAGCTTTTACCCCATGCTTTACGGCATTTTTCACAAGAAGTAGATCTTCGAGGGAGTTTCCAACGTAGATTACCCTTCTCGCATTCAGCCTCTTGGAGCATTCGATCAGCATGCGGGCATCGGGCTTCTCGAATTCTCCGGGAAGATCCGCCGCGAATATGCTTGCCTCAAGATTGAAATACTTGATGAGCGTTTTAAGGCTCTTCTCCGTTTCCCATCTCCCCCTTCCGGTAGCTATTGCGAGCCCTTTAGGAACAATCTCTTCAAGCTTTCTCAAAGTCTCTTGGCTGATCAAGAGTTCCTCCCGGTCAAGCATTCCTCCCCACGAAACATACCTCGGGCCCACACCATATCTTCTTCTGATCCCCTCCTCTCCTAGGAAAAGCTCATCGTAAAGCGTCGTCAATAAGCCTGATCCATAGCTCGTTAATGGACCTAAGGTCTTCCTAGCATCCTTAATTTGCTCAGCCTTCCCAATCTTCTCCGCCTCCGTGTCCACTAGCTTCTCGAAGTCGCCCAAGCTCATGAACCTACCATAATTCTCTGAAATTTTCTTGATTAGCCATGCTACTCCAGCTTTGACATCCTCGGGGAAGCTTTCTTTAACGGAACATCTCTCAATATACTCTTCAACATGATCTACTGGACCGAGATTAACTCCAACCTTCTTTCCCGAGGTCTCGGAATGAAGTAGGAGCGCCTGAATGACCAGCGAGGTCTTATGCCAATCATTATTGAATCCTCCCAGCATGTCTAGCCTGAACAGCACGTCATCGAGGTCTCGGCCTAGATAAATTCTCAAACCGTATAACTTCTCAAGTATTATGCATGCCGCAACTTTGTCTGTCAGGTAATATGATTTCGTGGAGTCAATTATCGTTCCATCGCAATCGAATATCACGGCCTCGGCTTCACCAAGTTCGTTGAGGCTTTTCTGGTGGACGAGGATACCTCCCCCCAAGAGCTTATACTCCAATCTTCAATCCTCCTACGATCACTCGACTACAGCTGGCGTTCTCTTTATCTCCATGACCTCTTCGTATAGTCTTTTAAGAATCTCTTGATAATGTGCTTGACCGTTCTCCACCCTATCCATATCTTCCTCGAGCTTTCTTGTGAGCTCCTCTGAGACATAGTCTCTGAATCTCTCCGTCAGATACTTGTATACCGTGATCCCCTTTTTCGTGGCGATAAGCCTTCCAGCTCTCTCGATGACATACCCCCTTCCGAGGAGAGTCTCAATTATCTTACTGTAAGTGCTTGGCCTCCCAATCCCACGCTCCTTCATGAGCGCTATGGCATCTCCCTCGGTTAGAAGCCATGCCGATGGAATTTTCCTCACTTCGAGATCTTGAACCTTGTACTCGCCCTCCTCAACCCTGCTCATGACTTTAACTATTGGGAAGAACTCCAAGAACCCTCTCTCCTTTATCTCGACATCTCTCGAAACCTCTACAACATTCCCCATAACCTCCAACGAGAACCTCTGAGTTACTATCCTTGCTGGCTTGGACTGACTTGCGATGAACCTTCTGAAGATTAGGTCGTACATCCTGAAGTGCGCCTCCGTGAGCCTTCCGCCCGGAGTCCTCAGAAACCCTATCTTAATATAATATCTAAGTTTCTCGACGTCAAGAGGTTTAACCGGCCTGATACACTCATGAGCTCCCTCCATCCTATAGGCTCGCGGAGTAAATTGGCCCGGTGAAACTTGACTAAGATACTCTTTCGCTATCCCAATCCCGACCTGAGAAACGGTTGTCGCATCGGTTCTATGATAAGTTATAAGACCGGCCTCAAAAAGTTCTTGCGCGATCCTCATGGCGTTCGCCGCCGTAAGCCTGAGATAAGTTGATGCGTCCCTAAGCAGGGAGTCCGTGGTGTACGGCGGAGGCGGGTTAACTATTCGCTCTTCTTCCCTTAAGTCCTTTACAAGCACTTTAAGTTCTCTTTCCTCCCAAGCTTTCATAAGTCCTTCAAGGTTCTTTGGTTCTAATAGCTCGACTAGGAAGCTTTCACTAAGCTTCAGCCTGACTAAACTCCGTTTTTTCCTATAATCGATCGTGGTTTTAACAATCCAGCCTAGAACGGGCGTCTGAACTCTTCCGGCTGAGAGCCATTTGCTTCCAAACTTGTCCCAAAGCTTTCTGCTAAGCTCAAATCCGATCCATCTATCCTCAATTCTTCTCAGGAGCTGGGCCTCAACGAGGTGGATGTTGACATGCCTTTTATCCTGTAAGGCCGTTAGAAGAGCTCTCCTAGTTACCTCGTGAAACTCGAGTCTATAGATCTTCGGGTTGAAAGGCTTTATCAAACAAGCGAGATCGTATGCTATCTTCTCTCCCTCCGCATCCGGATCCGTGGCGACATAAACTTCATTATATTCCTGAGCGAGCCTTCTGATCGCTTCTATTATCTCCATTTTATCGAAGATATCGTCTGACTTACAGGATGGGCATGGTGTTCCATTAGCCCATTGCTCTCCGCAGTTATAGCATCTTTTAATCACCCCATACACTGGGACAAATCTGCTATCGATTATCTCAACTCCATGAACCCCTCTATCGGTTCTCGTAATGAGATCTGTTAAGTGGCCTTGGGTCGCGGCGACCCCGACTATTACGCCTCCTATCGCGGCCTCGTAAACCGTGAGCGGGCCGATCCTTCTTCTGAAAGGTCTTCCAAAGAGATATGCTATGGTCCTTGCCTTGGTTGGGGACTCAACGAGCATTAGAGCCGCTCTCACTAAGTCCTTCACCCTGAGCTCCGCCTTCCCCAATTGAATCTCCTTAAGGAGCTTCCTCTCCTCGTCTACTTGTCTGAATACTAGCTCAGCGTTCTTAGGATCATATGGCTCGAAGTCTATCTCCTCAAGCTGGGCCTTAAGTCTGGAGAGTAATCCCTTGAAAGCCTTTTCATCCTCCACAACGACTATGCTCACTCCTTTAGTGATCCCATACGGATATAGTCTCGATGTTCTACCCGATGCTTGAATATAGCCCGTTGCATCCGGTACAATTAGGGTGAAGCCATCCTCACCCCACCTTAGGGTTACGTCGAGCTTTTGATCCGCCTTCTCGAGGAGCTGTGAGCTGAGAATCGTTTTGATGAACTCTTTCGCGGAGATGATAGTCTCTTGGACATAGCCTTCAAATCCATCAAGCTTCACTCCATCGGCCACCGCGCTTCTTATCTTCTTCACCAATTCTTCATTTAGTGGCGTTATCTTCCTGAGTCTGGCTATGATCGCTTCAGCACTTCTTCTCGACTTTTCATCCAAGATCGGCAGAATGTTCATGATCAGGATCAGGAGTTTCGTGGGATTATATTCATCCCGATCTATCTTGATCTCCCTCCTTGGAACTCCAACGAAGACAGCATACCTAATTCTTGCGGGAAGATCTATTCCACGGGTCAGAGGGCTCCTAGAGGCAGCGAGCCCAACCATGACATCTATCTCTCCTTTCGAGAAGCGTTGTAAGATATCTGGTTCCATCTTCCGATAGATGTAAACCTTCAGTCCCTCCTTCTCAAGCTGTTCAGCGACCTTCTCGGCGTAAGATCTTCCAAGAGCGTGTGGCGTGAATACTAGGCACCCTTCACCATGTTTTTTCACGAGCCTGATGGTCTCTTGGATCGGATCCCCGTTTGCGTGAAGGTAGAAGTCCTCCACGTTTCTAACAAATTCTTGGAACCTGCCTACCTCAAAGTCAAGAAGCTCCTCGAAGATCATCATCCGTCTAGTCTTCCTCCCCCTTATCGTTGCTCCAGCAACCACTAACACTCCTCTTCTTCTCCTTCTTTCATCCTCCACTTTCTTAACGAGTTTGTCGTATTCTTCGGCCAGCTCTTTCGAAGCTGATCTCGTGAGCTTGATTCTAATCTCTATGAGCTTCAAGGCCAAGTCAACGGCTTTAGGCCTTATTCCGAGAAGTGCAACGGCCTTATCGATGTTCTTGGGAGACTTAAGGAAAGAGTCGACATCATCAACGAAGACGTAGTCAAACGGCTTACCTCTCACTAAGAGGTCTCCATGATCGACGAGAAACCTGTCAGTGGTTATCAGCAGAATCCTGGTTTCCCTCTTTCTAATGCTGCTTAGAGCCTCTTCTTTCTCACTCCTCGATAAGCCAGCATGATAAACGACTATGTCCTCAAAGTTCCTGATTCCAGCTCTTTCCGCGAAGCTCAAAGCTTTCTCATAAAGCTGCTGCGCTAGAATGCTACTGGGCGTAATCAGGTAACATCTCCTACCCTTCTCATAGAGGTATAAGGCTGTGATCAATCCCAAGACGGTCTTACCCACACCTGTCGGAGCTACTATGGCGAAATTGTCTCCCGAGAGAATTCTCTTAGCCCAAACCTCCTGAAGAGCCCAAGGCTCGAATCCCATAGCTTTCTCAAAGAACCTCTTAAACCTCTCATACTCATCTTGGACTCTCAGATATTCCTTCAGCTTTTGAAGCTTCCCTAAAGTCTTCAAGGTCTTCGCTGCCTCGAAGAGGTCCTTAACCTTTTCGGCCAAGCATCGCTCACATACTCCAACCTCCATCAGCCTAGCATCCGTTACCTCTCCGCCGCAATTGCTGCACGCGAAGTTGTAGATTGTCCTGACTTCCATCCGAATAGGATACCTTAACGCACCACTAAAAACCATTCTCTTATCAGCGAGCATGTTCTAAAAACTTATTACCCAGATCGGCGAGAATACTTGCATGCCTACAGCATTCGTGCTGGTAAATACCGAGATAGGCTGCGAGGAGGAGATCCTGAAAGAATTGAAGAAGATCCCAAACGTAAAAGAAGCCTACGCAGTTTACGGTGTATATGATATTGTCGCAAAAGTTGAAGGAAACACTATGGACGAGCTGAAGGAAGTAATCTCCTGGAGGATAGCGCCCTAGCAGCCTTGGGGGCGCCCTCAGACGGAGATTAGATAAAGTTAGAAGTACCCTGACTATGTTAGTGATCTCGGAGTAGCGGCTCGATGCTTAAGGGCTTTGTTAGATGCCTACGAGCTGAAGAGGGAACCTCATAAAATCCAGGCTTAAGTGATCGTGGAAGTTCGATGATTTCTTCAATACTTTCATCGAGCTTAGTTCCGCATCTTCTACATCTATATCCTCCCTTCCTTCCCAGGCTCTTCATCCTCTTTTTGCAGTTTGGGCAGAGCGGCGGCCTTCTAACAATTTTCTTGGCAAGCTTCTTCACGTAAATTTTCTCAAGGTTTAGGGTCATGCCTTGAGGCTTTAGCTTTATCGCTCCAAATGCCACGACTTTATCTCCCGGAATTAGCTCTAAGATGATCTTCCTGAAGCCCTTGGTAGGCTCGTAGGCCGCGCAACAGATCTCTCCTGTTCCATCCCCTAGCTCGAAGAAGACATGACCTCCGGCATCGGTTCTTGGAGGCCTCAACACCACTCCTTCAATTATCGCGCTCGCTCCATCTTCTAAATTTCGAATTTTTAGCCTCTGATAATGAGCATCCGTCCCCTGATTTGTCTCGAAGATCGTTACGAACTCTATGGGTTCGTAGATCCTCAGCATCCTATAGGCTCTCATCACAACTTCAGGATCCACCCCTCTAATTCCCAGGAGAACTGGGCACGGCGTATGCGGGGTTATTCTTACTTCGCCGCTCTCATAATCGACGTTGTCGAAAGTATAGGGCTTCGTGGCCTTATCCATCTCATAGACCGACTTGGGGTCCACCCTCCTAATGGTTCCCCAATACTCTTTCGTTCTATGAGCGATCAGCTCATAGGTCTTACCTATGCTTAGGTCTGCTCCAACCGCGGCCAGGGCTCCGACAACCCCCATTCCGCCACCATAATAGATCAGCTCAGCTCCGACCTCTTTAGCAACCTCGAATGCTTCTTCCAAGGGAATCAGCTCGCGGACAGCTCTCCAATAAAATCCCCTAAGCCTTTCACTAGGCTCTCCGCGGAGAAACGCTATCCCCGTCTCCGCGCCCTCATCGAACTCGGAATACTCCTCGACCACAGATCTCACTACCTTCTTGACCTTCTCCAGATCGCTTGCCTCCACCCTAAGAGCTATCGCAGCATTCCCCCTAGTCTTATAAGGGCAGTTCGGATTCAGCCTGATAAGTCTGGGATAACCTAGAACTTTCACCCCAACCTTCCCAAGCCTTCTCATTACCACCGCCGCCACGTAGGTCGTGCAGCCACCCTTCTTTGAGTCCGTGTCATCGATCCCGATCCAGAGCCGCATCCGGAGCTTCCTTCGGTGGACGTGAATTTAAACCAATTCTCTTAGGCTCTCAGCTTCTCAATTGATCAAGAATTTCCTCAGCGAACTTTCTAGCTCTCTCCAGATCGGCCTGACTCGGTCTTCCCTTATTCATTCCACCGACTGCTTTCAGAATACCATGCGTGTTATATCCCCTGCAAGTAAACTCTCCGAGAATTCTGAACCCCTTCTCTCTCAGGATCCCAATCAGGGGCTTATGATAATCATGGATCAGTGGTATTCGGGGGAGCCCGCTTGTCGAGAATATGAATGCGGTTTTTTCTGAGATCTTGGGCAAGTTCTCAGCAAACTTTAGAAGCGATCTATGCGGCCTCCCATAGTAGATCCCGGAACCGAACCCAAGCACATCGTTTTTCTCCACCACGTCCCTTGGATCAACATCCTGAGGTCTTAGTACGTCCGCCTCTAAAACCTCAGAGATGATTTTAGCAACCTTCAAAGTATTCTCATGATGAAGTGAAACGCATATTATGGCTGCCCGGGCCAATCCGCAGAGAGACCGACGTGAAGGCTTCCCTTAAACGTTACCGCTTCTGAAAAGTTAGATTAAAGCCCTTAAGACCAACGAGCTGATCGATAATCTGCTCACTCAACCTTTTTAAATAGGCGCCTACGGTTCTCAAGTCAGGCTGACGATGGCGCGGATGCATGCTAGGCGGCGTGGAAGGTCTGGTTCGAAGAGGCCGATAAGTAAGGCTCCTCCTTCTTGGGTTAAGCTTACGCCCGAGGAGGTCGAGGCCCTGGTGGTAAAGTACGCAAAAGAAGGTTACTCGCCCAGCATGATCGGGACCATTCTAAGGGACCAGCACGGTGTACCTCTCGTTAAGCAGATAACGGGCAAACCGGTCAAGGAGGTCCTGAAAGAGAATAACCTCTTACCGCAGGTTCCCGAGGATCTCGCTAATCTTCTGAAAAGGGCTAGGAGGATGAGGGTTCACCTAAGCAAGCATAGAGGGGACAAGTATAATCGGCATAGGCTCCAGCTCGTCGAGGCCAAGATCCATAGGCTAGTCAAATACTATAAGCGGGTAGGAGAGCTTCCGCCAGACTGGGAGCCTGAGCTCGTCTACGCGTATAGATGATCTTTCTTCGAAAGGGTCAGCTATTTTAGGCTCGGCCTATCTCTTAGAACTAGGGCGATGGCTCTGGACCTATTCAGGGATGAGAGCGGGTTTCTATCCAAGGCGGAGGAGGTGGCTGAGAAGCTTAGATCGCTTATCGATGAGGGTAGCAAGTTTCTGGTTTTATGCCATAATGATGCTGACGGGCTCTCCGCCGGAGCGATTGCATCCATGATGCT